>NZ_CDRQYH010000002.1:0-162265 GCF_977039595.1 Enterobacter sp. | reverse complement strand
GCTCCATGATTTCGGTCATATGACCGGCAATCAGACGCTTGCGGGTTTCATTGTCCAAATCCTGTACGGGCGGACGCAGTGGCGTTTCAAGACCGCGCGCAACCAGGGCTTCATGGACCAGGGCAGCTTCTTTACTGAGTGATGACATTTTGTTCTCCTGCAGGTGTGGCGTCTTTTGCCCTCGTTGTGGCAAAAGTATGCGCTCATTGTGCGTGAGGCGACGCACATAATCCAGTATTCACGACGATAATTATTGCAATTGCTGTTGCCTTTCAGCGTGACGATTCCAGACCAGCGCTCCTCCAACGAACAGCGCCATACCCGCCAGGCCAAGCGCGGGCTCCAGCCGGTGGGTAAGCCAGGTTGATAACGCCGAGGTGACCGGCCCAATCAACTGACCAATCGCATACCCGGTGGTGAGCAGGCCTGCCATATAGCGCGTGTGGTTTGGCGCCAGCTCGCGACCGTATAAAAGAGAGAGCTGCACGGCACACAAAAAGCCGCCGCCCACCAGCAGCCCACCCGTCAGCAACCCGCCAATCCCCGGCAGCAGCCAGGCCGCCAGCACGCCCGCCCCCTGTAACCACAGGACTATAGCCAGCCTGCGGTTAGCCGTTGAGGTATGGCGTAAAAGAATACTGAGCGCTATCCCCACCACGGCGGCGATACCAAAAATCGGCCAGACGAACTGCGCAAACAAGCTGCCGGGAAAACGCACCGCCGCCATTTGCGAAAGGAAGGTCGCGGGGAGGATATATCCAAAGCCAGCCAGACTGTAGCTCCAGACCAGACGTTTTAAATCCGCCGTCAGCACCAGCGGCTCTGGTGCTGTGCCCGGTCGATGGAGCTGACCGGATCGCGGCAGGTAACGCGCCACCAGTGCAATCAGCACCAGCGCCAGCACGCCGTAGATTTGCCATGCCGCCCCGGCCGACAGGGACTTCGCCTGGATATAGACGGCGAGCAGCCCGCTCAGGGCAATGCCCGCCCCCGGTCCGGCAAATACGGCAGCGCTCAGGCCCGGTTTACCCAACTGCCCAAGCCGTTCGTTAGTCCAGGCGGCAATCAGTACCATCGACCAGCCGCTCATGCAGCCAATCACAAAACGCAGCAGGCCGTGTACGACGGCGTTATCCGCCGCCGCGGAGAGCAGCGTCAGCGCCACCGCGCCGGTGATGCCAAGCCAGAGGCGCGCTTCCACAAAGCGGTGCGCGCGCATGGCATCCCATGCGCCCACCAGATAGCCCAGATAGTTCATCGCCGCTACCAGACCCGCGCTGGTCAGCGTAAGCTGCCCGGCAGCAATCATCAGCGGCACCTGAGGCGTAAAGGCAAAGCGCCCTATTCCCATCGCCACCACCAGAACGACAAACCCACTGAGCGCAATACGCAGCGCCATGACCGCTCCAATTGTTAAAGAAAAGTAAATTTATGATGCAGCATCTGGCCGTCAGGCGAAAGTGAAAGTTGCTCACAGGTCAATGAAAAGGCTGTATTATGGTTTTTATGAATACGCATTCTCATTAAGGAGCCCTGCATGGAACTGCTCGAAGAGCACCGTTGTTTTGAAGGTCGACAGCAGCGCTGGCGGCATGACTCCACCGTCCTGAACTGTGCGATGACGTTCAGCATTTTCCTGCCGCCGACGGAAAATCCGCCGGTTCTGTTCTGGCTTTCAGGCTTGACCTGCAATGACGAAAACTTCACCACCAAAGCGGGGGCGCAGCGTATTGCTGCCGAGCTGGGTATTGCACTGGTGATGCCTGACACCAGCCCGCGCGGCGATGATGTGGCCGACGATGCGGGATACGATCTGGGCAGAGGCGCCGGGTTTTATCTCAATGCGACCGAGCAGCCCTGGGCGCGCCACTACCGCATGTATGATTACATTCGTGATGAACTTCCTGCGCTGGTGCAGTCGCAATTTGCGGTTGGCGAGCGCTGCGCGATCAGCGGCCACTCGATGGGCGGACACGGGGCGCTCATCATGGCGCTGAAAAATCCGGGGAAATACGTCAGCGCGTCGGCCTTTGCGCCGATTGTGAACCCAACGCAGGTGCCGTGGGGGCAGAAAGCCTTCACGAACTATCTGGGTGAAGATGAAGCGAAATGGCTGGAATGGGATAGCAGTGCGCTGATGCTGGCCAGCAGCTCAGCAAATGCGATCCCGATGCTTATCGATCAGGGCGATGCGGACCAGTTCCTCGCCGGTCAGCTGCAGCCTGCGGTGCTGGCAGAAGCGGCACGCCAGAAAGACTGGCCGCTGACGCTGCGCATCCAGCCGGGATACGACCACAGCTATTATTTTATCGCGTCCTTTATTGAGGATCATCTCCGCTTCCATGCGGAGCATTTATTCGGCTAAGTGCAGCCGATTGCCGGGTTGCGGCCTCGCCTTACCCGGCCTACATTCGTGGATTTTGTAGGCCCGGTAAGCGAAGCGCCACCGGGCATCCAGGCTACATCAGAACTTATAATCCACGCCGACAAAGTAGCGACGGCCATCTTCCGTGTAGCTGTAATCGTCGCGGCTCAGATCTTTGTCCAGCAGGTTCTGCACGCCCGCACGCAGCTTCACGCTTTTCGTCGCCTGCCACGCGGCGCCGGTATTCCAGATGACATAGCCACCCGGCGTTGGAGCGCTGCTGGTTAGCGCGCGTTTCTCACCGGTGTAGTTGCCCTGAACATAGAACGACCAGTCCTGCGTCGCCTTCCAGTCAACGGTACCGTTAGCCGTGTGGAACGGCAGATCGGACAGCGGCTTGTTGCCTCCGTTGCTGATATCGCGACCGTCGTTATAGGTGTAGTTCAGCGTCAGTTTCCAGTCGTCCGCCAGCGGGAGTTTCAGCTCGGTCTCCACCCCGCGGATGCGCGCCTTGTTAACGTTGTAGTAGCGGAAAATCGGTTCACCGTCCGCATTCAGGCCAACGTAGTTAGTGTAGCCCTGGGCCTGTTTCGCATTGGCCGTACGGCTGATGCTGATACGGTCATCCACATTATTCTGGAAGGTGGTGACGCTGGCCTGCACGCCCTCTAACCAGCCCTCTTCTCCACTGTAGTACAGACCGAATTCAAAGCTCTCGCTGGTTTCCGGCTTCAGGTCCGGGTTACCAACAATCTCACAGGCACCGCGGCACGAGCCGGTAACCCAGTCTGGGCTCAGCTGCAGCAGAGACGGCGCTTTAAACGCGGTAGCCCAGCCCCCTTTCACCGTTACGGTATCGGTCGCGTTGTAGACCAGATAGGCGCCCGGGCTCCAGTGGTCGCCGTAGGTATCATGGTCGTCCATACGGATGCCGGTGGTCAGTGCCAGAGGTTCAAAGAGACGCCACTCATCTTCCAGGAACAGGGCATACTGGCTTGTCGACGTACTGCTGCTCGAACCGCCCGTCAGGTTGACCGGATCCTTCAGCTTATCGTGACGCCATTCGCCGCCGAAGGTCAGTAGCTGGTTGATTTCGCCCAGCGGCAGCACGTATTTCCCGTCCACCGCGTTGCTTTCGGACGTGATCGGATTGCTGTTGCCCGGGTTTTTGTTATCCACCTTTTCGCCGTAAACCTTCAGCTCGCTATTGCCGACGCCCCAACGGCCGTTGTGGCTAAGCGAGTAGTTCTGTCGCTCAAGGCGGTTTTTGTCGAGGGAATCCGAGTCACGATCCTGACGATCGAAACCGTAGCCCGCCGTAAAGTCGTGATTTTCAGACGGCGTCCAGGCGAATTCCACATTCGCATCGCGGCTGGTGAAGCCCTCAATGCGCGGTGTTTCACCGCTCGCCGTGGTAGAAGATTTCTGCTGACCGTCTTTCTCGCGCTTCGCGAGGCTACCGTAGGCTTTCAGCCCCAGCAGGCCGTCCACCAGCGGACCGCTGGTATAGAACTGACCGTTGTAGGTGTCTCCACGGTCGCGGTGTTCCTGAACCGTGGAGTCGGCGCTCAGGGTGCCCGTCCATTTCTGGCCGATTTTTTTGGTGATAATGTTCACCACGCCGCCCAGGGCATCGGAACCGTACAAAGAAGACATCGGTCCGCGCACCACTTCGATTCGTTCGATGGCGTCAACCGGCACCCAGTTGAGGTCGAAATCATTATGGCGGAACACCGCGTTACGCGAGTTGACGCGCTTGCCGTCGATCAGGATCAGCGTGTAGCTGCTGTCCAGTCCGCGAATACTTACCCCTTTACGGTTGTCCCCTTCGCTCGTGAGCTGCACGCCCGGTACCTCCCGTAACACATCTTTCAGATTCTGAACGGGTTTGCGCTGCAAATCCTCCTGGGTAATTACGCTGATGCTTGCCGGGGCGTCTTTCAGGTTTTGCTCGGTCGCGGAGGCCGTTACAACCATTGTGTCGCCGGATTCCGCTGCGATAACAGGCAGGGCCAGGGACATTGCAGACGCGCACAGTCCTCCCCTGACGAAGGGATTCAACCTAAACATTCCATATCTCCATGAGGTAAATACAACTAAATCAAATCATTATTGCTCACAGCGTCTTCCCTGCCGCCCACATCTGCGGTGGGTCGGTGACACGCTTATTTTTGATAACGATAAAGCAAACGATAATTATTATCAATTAAATTGTTAAAAAATATATCTTTGTTTTCAGCGTTCGGGAATAAAAAAACCCGCTCGAATGAGCGGGTTAAAAGAGAGGGAGTGCGGTTATTGTTTAAATCGTTCCGGGAATTCCATTTCACTATAGCGAACGAAGTGTGTTCCTTTCGTCAGCTTGTAACCAAACCAGATGACGAGGAACAGCGGAATACCAATGTAGGTCGCCGTGACGGCGCCCCAGTCAATGGTGTCCGCCAGGAACGCTTCATAGTTCTGTCCCAGGGTAATGATCAGGCACAGAATGAAGGCGAAAATGGGACCCAGCGGGAAGAACCCTGAGCGATACGGCAGTTGGTTAACGTCATAACCCTGTTTGACGTAGCCACGGCGGAAACGGTAGTGGCTAATGGCAATCCCAAGCCAGGCAATAAAGCCCGTCATCCCGGAGGTGTTAAGCAGCCACAGGTACACCGTCTGGTTGCCAAACATGGAGGTCAGGAAGCACAGACCGGCAATGACCGTTGTGGCATACAGCGCGTTACGCGGTACGCCGCCACGGGAAAGTTTTGCGAAAATACGCGGCGCTTTACCGTCGCATGCCAGCGTATAGAGCATACGGGTGGACGCGTACATCCCGGAGTTACCGGCTGAAAGCACAGCGGTCAGGATAACGGCATTCATCACTGCCGCAGCTGAAAGCAGGCCGGCGTGCTGGAAGACCAGCGTGAACGGACTGACGCTAATGTCTTTAACGTCATTACGCAGCAGGCTTGGATCGGTGTACGGGATGATCAGGCTGATAATCAGGATAGCGAACACATAGAACAGCAGGATACGCCAGAAGACCTGACGAACCGCGCGCGGAATATTCTTCTCCGGGTTTTCTGACTCACCGGCCGCGATGCCAATCAGCTCGGTCCCCTGGAAGGAGAAGCCGACAATCATTGCCACGCCAATCATTGCCGACAGTCCACCGGCAAACGGCGCATCGCCTATCGTCCAGTTACTCCAGCCCGCAGGTTCAGCGCCCTTGAAAATACCAACGATCATCGCCACACCGACGACGATAAAGATGATGACGGTTGCCACTTTGATCAAAGAGAACCAGTATTCCGCTTCGCCGAAACCGCGCACGGAAATGTAGTTCAGCAGGAAGATAACGGCGAGGAACAGGGCGCTCCAGATCCAGCCCGGCGTATCCGGGAACCACCAGTTCATCACCAGCTGTGCGGCAACGAGGTCAACGGCGATAGTGACCGCCCAGTTGTACCAGTAGTTCCAGCCCAGCGCGAAGCCAAAGCCTTCTTCAACGTATTTTTGACCGTAGGTCGAGAACGAACCGGATACCGGCATGTACGCGGCCAGTTCGCCAAGACTGGTCATCAGGAAGTACACCATCAGGCCAATCAGGATATAAGAGAAAAGTGCCCCACCCGGGCCTGCTGCCGAAATCGTTGCGCCAGAGGCAACGAAAAGACCTGTACCGATTGAGCCGCCAATGGCGATCATCGTCAGGTGACGCGCCTTAAGTTCACGACGTAGCGTGGGCGCTTCTGTGGTTTTAATTTCTGAAACCATATGAAAATGCTGTCCATTTAATAAATGAGGCGCGATTGTAGCAGACGATCCGCGTTCCTTCCGGCAGAAATACTCAGTTATAAGAGAGCTTCATGACTGGGCCAGGATTATAAGTAAAGCATAATTTTTCCCTCTCCTCTTTGGGGAGAGGGCCAGGTAATGGGCGATTTCACATCTCGCAATAGCGCAGAAAACGCTGCAGCGAGCTGGAAAGGTGTTTCTGACGATGATGAATGCACCACAGCGTGCGCACCAGTTTCGGGAGCGGGATGGGGATTTCAACCAGCGATCCGGTTTCCAGCTGTTCGGCAATAACGCGCCGGGAAAGACAGCTGATGCCGAGCCCGTGGCGCACCGCGTGCTTGATGGCCTCAGAGTTCCCCAGCTCCATCCCTAACTGGAAATGCGGCAAATGAGAAAGCAGCAGATAATCGACAATTTCACGCGTGCCGGAGCCCTGCTCGCGCAGGATCCACTGCGCCTGCGCCAGGCGTTCCAGCGTCACCTCGCCCTGCAATAACGACGAGGCCGGGGAGGCAAACACCACCAGCTCATCTTCCAGCCAGGGCTCGGCAATAATATCGACGTTATGGCAGGGTCCTTCGATGAGGCCGATATCCACCCGGAAGTCGATCACCGCGTTGATGACGTCCTGGCTGTTCCCCACGCTCATCTCCAGCGGCAGGGTCGGGAAATCCCGGCGGTAGCGGGCAATCACTTCCGGCAGGATGTAGTTCCCGATGGTGCTGCTGGCGTAGACGCGGATCGCGCCATTGTCTTCGCGGAACAGCTGCTCGATTTCGATAGCCTGCTCCAGCAGCGCCAGCGCGCGTGGATAAAGAAGACGACCGTGCTCGTTGACCACCAGACGCTTCCCTACCCTGTCAAAAAGCTGAACGCCCAGCTGTCCTTCAAGATCGGTTAACGCCGCGCTGACCGCAGACTGCGAGAGCGCCAGCATTTGTGACGCCTGGGTCGTCGAGCCGCTTTTCAGCACCTCGGCAAACACTTCCAGCTGACGCAGAGTAATGTGCATGGTTGCTTACCACTTATATAGATTGATTATAAGTATATAATCAATTTTATTTTTAAGCCAGAGCGCCGTAACCTTTAGCCAGACAAAGGAGAAGGTTATGTCAGAAATCACCTTACAACATCATCGTACAGTGTGGCACTTCGTGCCGGGTCTAGCGCTCAGCGCCGCAGTAACCGCCGTCGCGCTATGGGGCGGCAGCATCCCGGCCATCGCAGGCGCAGGTTTCAGCGCGCTGACGCTGGCCATTTTGCTGGGCATGGTCGTGGGTAACACCGTTTATCCACATATCTGGAAATCCTGCGACGGCGGCGTGATTTTTGCCAAACAGCACCTGCTGCGTCTTGGGATCATTCTTTACGGCTTCCGTCTCACCTTCTCGCAAATTGCGGATGTGGGCGTGAGCGGGATCGCCATAGACGTCCTGACCCTGACCAGCACCTTTTTACTGGCCTGCTTTATCGGTCAGAAAGTGTTTGGCCTGGACAGGCAAACCAGCTGGCTGATCGGTGCCGGGAGCAGTATCTGTGGGGCCGCGGCGGTGCTGGCAACGGAACCCGTCGTTAAAGCCGAAGCCAGCAAGGTGACGGTGGCGGTAGCGACGGTGGTGATCTTCGGTACGCTGGCGATTTTCCTCTACCCGGCCATGTATCCGCTGGTTGCCCACTGGTTTAGCCCGGAAACCTACGGCATCTATATCGGTTCGACCATGCACGAAGTGGCCCAGGTGGTGGCGGCAGGACATGCTATTAACCCTGAAGCCGAAAACGCAGCGGTGATTGCCAAAATGCTGCGCGTGATGATGCTGGCGCCGTTCCTGATTTTCCTTGCTGCACGGGTTAAACAGCTGGCACCGGCGGACAGTAATCAGAAAAGTAAAATCACCATTCCATGGTTTGCGATCCTGTTTATCGTGGTCGCTATCTTTAACTCCTTCCACCTGCTGCCCAAATCGGTAGTGGATATGCTGGTGACGCTGGATACCGTACTGCTGGCGATGGCCATGGCGGCCCTGGGGGTGACCACACACGTCAGCGCGCTGAAAAAAGCCGGTGCGAAACCGCTGCTGATGGCGCTGGTACTCTTCATCTGGCTGATTGTCGGCGGCGGCGCGATTAACCTCGCGGTCCATAGCCTGATGGCATAAACCACTACATCCTTCTCCTGTTAACCCGCTATCATAGGCATTTCGGGTTAACAGGAGTCCCTTTATGAAATATGTTGGAGCGCACGTCAGCGCTGCAGGTGGCCTTGCGAATGCCGCCATTCGTGCCGCCGAAATTGAGGCGACCGCTTTCGCCCTGTTCACCAAAAATCAGCGCCAGTGGCGCGCCGCCCCGCTCACCGCCGAGGTGATTGACGATTTCAAAGCTGCCTGTGAGAAGTACCACTACGGGCCAGGCCAGATCCTTCCCCACGACAGCTATCTTATTAACCTCGGGCACCCGGTTGAAGAGGCGCTGGAAAAATCCCGCGAGGCGTTTCTTGATGAAGTTCAGCGCTGTGAGCAGCTTGGGCTGACGCTGCTGAACTTCCATCCAGGCAGCCATCTGATGCAGATCGATGAAGATGCCTGCCTCGCGCGCATTGCCGAATCCATCAACATCACGCTGGACAAGACCAAAGGCGTCACCGCGGTGATTGAGAATACCGCCGGTCAGGGCAGCAACCTCGGCTTTAAGTTCGAACATCTGGCGGCGATTATCGACGGCGTGGAGGATAAATCCCGCGTCGGCGTGTGCATTGATACCTGCCACGCGTTTGCCGCCGGTTATGACCTTCGCACCACCGAGGCAACGAAAAACACGTTTGATGAGTTCGAGCGCGTTGTTGGCTTTAAGTACCTGCGCGGAATGCACTTAAACGATGCGAAAAGCGCCTTTGGCAGCCGCGTTGACCGCCACCACAGCCTGGGCGAAGGCAACATTGGCCACGATGCATTTCGCTTTATCATGCAGGACGCCCGCTTCGACGGTATTCCGATGGTGCTTGAAACCATTAATCCGGATATCTGGGCAGAAGAGATTGCCTGGCTGAAGGCTCAGCAAACTGCTGAACAGGCGGCATAAAAAAAGCCGGGTGCATAATGCGACCCGGCTTTTTTATTATTTATCGCTTACGCTGCTTTTGCCACAACTTCCGCTTCCGGACGTTTCAGCACCGCGTAAGAGAGACCCGCCACCAGCGTACCGGCGACGATGGCCAGCAGGTAGCCCAGTACCGGCGTGATGGCGCCAGGGATCAGCAGAACAAACAGACCGCCGTGTGGTGCCATCAGCTTCGCGCCAATCGCCATGGAGATCGCCCCGGTCACTGCACCACCCGCGATACAGCACGGCAGTACACGCATTGGGTCACGGGCCGCGAACGGAATCGCGCCTTCGGTGATGAAGCACAGACCCAGCACCAGCGCGGCTTTACCGCCTTCCTGCTGCGCTTTATCGAACTTACGACGGGCAATAATCGTCGCCAGGCCGAGCGCCAGTGGTGGAACCATACCTGCCGCCATGATCGCTGCCATTGGCGCGTAGGTCTGGGTACTCAGCAGGCCAACACCAAAGGCGTATGCCGCTTTGTTTACCGGACCACCCATGTCGGTACACATCATGCCGCCGAGAATTGCCCCCAGCAGAACCGCGTTCGCGGTACCCATAGTTTGCAGCCAGTGGGTCAGACCCGCCAGGATGCCTGCAACCGGCTTACCAATCAGGTAAATCATCGCCAGACCGACCACCAGGCTGGAAATCAGCGGAATGATCAGGATCGGCTTCAGCGCTTCCATACTCTGCGGCAGCTTGAGCTTCGAGCTGATGAGCTTCGCGACGTAACCGGCCAGGAAGCCCGCGATAATACCGCCGATAAAGCCGGAACCGGTGCTTACGGCCAGCATACCGCCGATAAGACCCGGCGTGAGGCCAGGACGATCGGCGATGGAGAAAGCAATAAAGCCTGCCAGGACGGGTACCATCAGTGCGAATGCGGAACCGCCACCAATCTGCATTAACGCAGCGGCCAGCGTGCCTTGCTCTTTAAACGCGGTAATACCAAATGCGAACGAGAGCGCGATACACAGACCACCCGCAACCACCATCGGCAGCATGTAAGACACGCCGGTCAGCAGGTGACGATAGGCGCCTGCGGACTCTTTCTTACCTTCCGTCGCGGTCTGGCGCGCGCCAGTTGCCTGATACGGCTTCGCTTCCACCAGCGCTTTATCAAACTCCTGCGCGGTCTTTTTCAGCGCCAGGCCGGTAGACGTGCGGTACATTGGCTTACCGGCAAATTTCGCCAGGTCCACTTCGATATCCGCCGCCACAATCACCAGATCGGCCTCAGCCACTTCTTCAGGGGTGATAGCGTTGCCGGCACCGACGGAGCCGCGCGTTTCAACTTTAACCCACCAGCCGCGTTTTTTCGCTTCGGTTTCAATGGCTTCAGCCGCCATAAAGGTGTGAGCCACGCCCGTCGGACAGGCCGTCACCGCAACAATGCGTTTCGGGCCCGTGGCCGCAGCCGGTGCCGTCGCGACGGGCGCGCTGTAAACAGACGCGTGACCTTTCGCTTCGCTCAGGAACAGTTCCGGATGAGCCACCGCGCGATTAATATCGCCCAGCCACACTTTTTTGCCGTTCAGCGCACTGTCAGCCGGGATTTTGTCGCCCAGTACAATGGCCAGTTCGGCATCGCCAGGGTTATCAGTCATCTCGAGATGTGCTTTGTTCGCCGCCGCTCCCAGCAAGGTCTTCGCCATATAGGCGCGAGCCTGTCCGAGACCGGAGTCAATGATCAGCAGCGTTTTCATTATTCCTCTCCTGCTGTTAGTTAAAAGGTTTTAAGTCAACGCGCGCCATCATCGCGGCTAACTGGGTACGATCGGTAATACCGACATTGCTCTGGCTTACGGCCAGGGCAGCAACGGCAGTGGCAAGACGTAAAGTATGTTCACTGGATTCACGCATCAGCAGGCCGTAAATCAGGCCGCCAACCATTGAATCCCCTGCGCCAACGGTACTCACAACTTCCATTGACGGCGGTTTGGCGATCCATTCGCCAGACGCGTTAACCCACAACGCGCCTTCTGCACCAAGCGAGATAACCACGTGAGCGATACCCTGCTCGCGCAGCGCATGGGCAGCGTCAATCACATCTTTTAGTTCTGGCAGCTTACGACCCGCCCAGATTTCCAGCTCGCGGCGATTCGGCTTCACCAGCCACGGCGAGGCTTTCAGGCCCGCAACCAGCGCGTCACGGCTGCTGTCAAAAATGATGCACGGGCACTGGCTGCGCAGGCGCGTCATCCAGTCGGTAAACGCTTCCGGGCTCACGCCGGACGGCAGGCTGCCGCTGACGCAGACCATGTCAAACTGACCCAGCCAGGTCAGAGAATCGTTAACAAAACGCTCCCAGTCTGACGGCGTCACTTCGAAGCCAGAGAAGTTCAGGTCGGTCACTTCACCGTCTTTCTCCGTCAGCTTAACGTTGATGCGGGTACGGCCCTGAACAATCTGAAAACGGTTGGCAATGCCCAGCTCGCTGAACAGCTGCTGGAAACCATCCTGGTTATCTTTACCGAGGAATCCACCCACGGTGACGTCGATACCGAGATCCTTGAGCACTTTCGCGACGTTAATCCCTTTACCCGCAGCATGCAGGCCAGTGGTACGTACGAGGTTGACTTCGCCGCGCTCAATTTCCGGGCAAAATCCTACCAGGTCATAAGCCGGGTTCAGCGTAATAGTCGCAACACGTCTGCTCATTATGCGCCCTCCCCCAGACCCGCCGCGATGGCGTCGCCAATCGCTTTCAGCGCCTGTTCAGCATCAGCACCCTGCGCGGTGAAACGCAGACGGTGACCTTTCTTCACGCCCAGCGCGACAACTTTCATCAGACTACGGCCGTTGGCCGGTTTGCCCGTGCCGTCAAGATTCGCCACGGTGATCTCACTCTCGAATTGTTTAATGGTATTCACCAGCATGGTACCCGGACGGGCATGCAGGCCGTGTTCGTTACGCACCACGAACTCCGCAGTTTGCACGTCATCCGTCAGCACATCATCACTGGTCAGCAGTGCCAGCACGGTGGAGGCATCAGCGTTCAGCAGTTTTTCAGCTTTGTTGTTCAGCAACAGGTCGCCCAGACGCTTCAGCACGGAAACCGGCTGTTCATCAGCCATCGCTACGGTCACCAGCATGGCCGCGCGTTCGCCTTCTACGTCAAATGCATTGGCCGCGCGGCTCACGGCGATAGCGCTGCGCAGGTTGCCTTCAGCACTGTCGTTCAGCCAGATACCCTGACCCAGATTCAACGGCTTATCGTTAATCACGCGGGTCACAAAGGTGGCATCCGCCGCGCCGGCTTCTTTCAGACGACCGGCGTTCAGCGCCTGCAGCGTCACCAGATCGGAAGCAACCACGTCCAGCGTCAGCGTTTCATTATCCAGTTTCAGCGCTTCGCTCTGTTTTTCGCCCATCAGCAAGGCGCGCAGCTCTTCCGCTTTGGTGGCGGACTTAAGCTGTTCAGCCACCGCGTCATCACTCAGTACATGCGTCAGCTGACGCAGCAGACCTAAGTGTTCATCGCTGCTAGCCGCGATGCCGATAGCCACATAGGCCACCTGACCGTCGCCCCAAAGCACGCCCTGCGGGAACTGATAAACCTTAACGCCGGTTTTCAACACCTGATCGCGGGTGTCGGTTGTGCCGTGCGGAATGGCAATGCCATTGCCGAGGAAGGTTGAGGTCTGCTGCTCGCGGGCCAGCATGCCGTTGACATAGCCGTCCGCGACGTTACCCGCCTGCACAAGCGTAGCGGCAACCTGGCGAATAGCCTCTTCTTTATCCCCGGCCTGAGCGCCCGGGTGGATATCCTGAACAGATAACTGGAACATGGTTCTCCACTCCTGCTGAAATTGAATCGTTTCAGCTTTAATGAGAAAAAATGCGCTAGCCTGCTCCGTTTGTTTAAACAAGATAGCGCTGAAACGTTTCAAAAAGTCTTGCGCTTTCTGCAATGCCTTGCAAGTAAACTCGTCTTTCTGATGTCAGAATTTAGAGATACAGCACATTTCCTCTTCGTTTAGCTGAATATTGCTGAAGTTCAGCAAGTCAGTTTCAGCTAAGTTCAGCCGGGGAAGGTGTAAGTTGAAATGCCATTTTGATTTTTCGTGTCGTTATTGACCGTACCCACTGTTTATTTTTTAGCTGCAGGCGTACACTCCGCCCCTCTCTGCTACTCGCTAATTATAAAACATGCATAATACCCCTGCTGCCGTCTCGCCTAAGCCCTTTGATTTGACCTCAGCGGCGTTCCTGATTGTTGCCTTCTTCACGGGCATTGCCGGTGCGTTACAGACGCCGACATTGAGCCTATTTCTGACAAACGAGGTTCACGTCCGTCCGGCGATGGTGGGCTTCTTTTTTACCGGAAGCGCCATCATCGGCATCCTGGTCAGCCAGTTTCTGGCGGGACGCTCCGACAGAAAAGGCGATCGTAAAAGCCTGATCGTTTTCTGCTGCCTGCTGGGGGTCATGGCCTGCGTTCTGTTTGCCTGGAACCGCAACTATTTCATTCTGCTCTTCGTCGGGGTATTCCTGAGCAGCTTTGGCTCAACGGCGAACCCCCAGCTGTTCGCCCTTGCCCGCGAACACGCCGACCATACCGGACGTGAAGCGGTGATGTTCAGCTCTGTCCTGCGTGCTCAGGTGTCGCTGGCATGGGTGATTGGCCCGCCGCTGGCCTACGCGCTGGCGATGGGTTTTGGCTTTACGGTGATGTACCTGAGTGCCGCTGTCGCGTTTGTGGTATGCGGCGCGCTGGTGTGGTTCTTCCTGCCGTCCATGCGCAAAGAGCCGAAAGTGACAACGGGCGTGCTGGAAGCACCGCGCCGCAACCGCCGCGATGCCCTGCTCTTGTTTGTTGTCTGCACGCTGATGTGGGGCACCAACAGCCTGTATATCATCAATATGCCGCTGTTTATTATTGATGAACTGCACCTGTCGGAGAAGCTGGCGGGAATCATGATGGGCACCGCGGCCGGGCTTGAGATCCCGACGATGCTCATTGCGGGCTATTACGCAAAGCGCTTCGGAAAGCGTTTTTTAATGCGCATTGCCGCCATCGCCGGTCTGCTGTTCTATGTCGGCATGCTGACGGTACATACGCCGGGGCTATTGCTGGCTTTACAGCTGCTGAACGCCATCTATATTGGCATTCTCGCGGGGATAGGCATGCTCTATTTCCAGGATTTGATGCCGGGCCAGGCAGGCTCTGCCACCACCCTTTATACTAATACCACCCGCGTGGGGTGGATTATCGCGGGCTCAATGGCCGGTGTCGTGGCAGAAATCTGGAACTATCACACGGTATTCTGGATTGCGCTGGTGATGTGTACGCTGACGATTGGCTGTCTGGCGAGGATTAAAGACGTTTAAGGTGCGGTGAGCGCCTCAAGCTCAAGAAGGTACGTCATCGCCTCCTCGCGCGTGCTGCCGCACATTTCGGCCGTGGGCTGAAGCCCGGAGCAAACTTTCGGGCGCAACGGTGAGCCAAAGATCTTGCAAAGATTATTTTCAGAGAGCTGAACGCAGCGGGTATTGGCAGGCTTGCCCTCGGGCATTCCAGGAATGGGGCTTGAAATGGACGGTGCAGTACAGCACGCGCCACAATCGGGACGGCAATCCATAAATGCTCTCTTCGCTGACGATCGCCCGCGCAGTCGGGCATCGCGCGCACAGTAACACCTTTTGCGTATTGATAGCAAAAGCCACGAATTCCTCTTGCCTGAAAGGCCGCGCGCGAGTAATTTGGCGCGATATTTTTTACCTCCCGTAAACAGGATTACTGCAATGCCAAGAGCGAACGAAATTAAGAAAGGTATGGTGCTGAATTACAACGGCAAACTGCTGATTGTGAAAGATATCGACATTCAGGCACCAAGCGCCCGTGGTGCAGCAACGCTGTACAAAATGCGTTTCGCCGATGTGCGTACCGGCCTGAAGGTGGAAGAGCGCTTTAAAGGTGACGATATCGTCGATACCGTGACCCTGACCCGTCGCTATGTTGATTTCTCCTACATCGACGGCAACGAATACGTGTTCATGGACAAAGAAGATTACACCCCGTACATCTTCACCAAAGATCAGATTGAAGAAGAGCTGCTGTTCATCCCTGAAGGCGGCATGCCTGATATGCAGGTCCTGACCTGGGACGGCGTACTGCTGGCGCTGGAGCTGCCTCAGACGGTCGATCTGGAAATCGTTGAAACGGCACCCGGCATCAAAGGCGCATCCGCCAGTGCCCGCAACAAACCGGCTACCCTGACGACCGGCCTGGTTGTGCAGGTGCCGGAATACCTCTCCGCTGGCGAGAAGATCCGCATCCATATCGAAGAAAAACGCTATATGGGCCGCGCTGACTGATTGCGGCATTTGTCGGATGGCGGCTTCGCCTTATCCGACCTACAAAATAAAATAACCGGCTCTCAGGCCGGTTTTTTTTTGTAGGCCCGGTAAGCGTAGCGCCACCGGGCAACAGAGCTTACAGCAGCTCCGGATACTTCGTCATCTTCAACGCCAGCTCAACCCCACGCACTTCCGCCATCCCTTTAAGACGGCCAATCGCAGAATAGCCTGGGTTGGTTTTCTTACGCAGATCGTCCAGCATCTGATGGCCGTGGTCTGGACGGAACGGAATAGGACGTACATCGCCAATCTGCTTGCGACGCGCCTCTTCGGCCAGAATGGCGTCTACCACCGCCACCATATTCACATCGCCGCCCAGGTGAGCCGCCTCGTGGAAGGTTTTTGGGTTCTCTTCACGGCAGGTCGCGCGCAGATGCGTAAAATGAATGCGGTCGCCGAAGGTTTCAATCATCCGCACCAGATCGTTATCTGCCCGCACGCCGTAGGAGCCGGTACACATGGTGAAGCCGTTATAGATGCTGTCGACCGTCTCTTTCAGCCACTGCATATCTTCAATTGTGGAAACAATGCGCGGCAGGCCAAGAATGGGACGCGGTGGATCGTCCGGGTGCACGGCCAGGCGAACCCCGACCTCTTCCGCAACCGGCACGATAGCGCGCAGGAAATACGCCATGTTTTCACGCAGCTGGTGCTTATCAATATTGCCGTATTCCGCCAGGCGGGCGCGGAACTGATCCAGCGTATACCCCTCTTCGGCACCCGGCAGGCCCGCAATAATATTACGGGTCAGCTTTTCGATGTCCGCGTCGCTGGCTGCATTGAACCATTCGAGTGCCTGCTGCTGCTCTTCCACGGTGTAATCCGCTTCGGCGCCAGGCCGTTTCAGGATGTGCAGCTCGAACGCTGCAAAGGCAATCTGATCGAAACGCAGCGCTTTTGAACCGTCCGGCATCTGATATTCGAGGTCGGTTCGCGTCCAGTCGAGGATGGGCATAAAGTTATAGCAAACCGTATCAATTCCGCAGGCCGCGAGGTTACGAATGCTCTGCTGATAGTTAGCAATCCAGGTCTGGTAATCCCCGGAATGGGTTTTGATATCTTCATGAACAGGAATGCTTTCCACCACAGACCAGGTTAATCCCTTCTCCGCCAGCAGCGCCTGACGCGTCTGTATTTCCTCTACCGGCCAGACCTGACCGTTAGGAATATGATGCAGCGCCGTGACGACACCCGTTGCGCCAGCCTGACGCACATCATCAAGAGAAACCGGATCGTTCGGCCCGTACCAACGCCAGGTTTGTTCCATTGCCTCACCCTCTTAAGTTGTTATACCAATATACATTACCTCAATGACGACTACCATACATGTTTGCCGTGAAGGGTCAATACACCGCCACACATTGATTGATCAAACTCACATAACGGGGATATTTACGGCTCACCAATTTTATTTGCTGTCATATAACTTTACACTGGCATTGTTAATTAATGGTTAATCAGGTGTGTATCTCATGAAGACAATTGCCTCTACCGTCCTTCCTGCCGGGGTTCAGCAACCTCGCTACGATCGCCAGTCATTACGCTCCCGCATCGTTCACTTTGGCTTTGGCGCGTTTCACCGTGCGCACCAGGCTTTGTTAACAAATAGGGTGCTGAATGAAAAAGGCGGCGACTGGGGGATTTGTGAGATTAGCCTGTTCAGCGGCGACGCGCTGATGAGCCAGCTGCGCGCGCAGGAGCATCTGTTCACCGTGCTGGAGAAAGGGGCTGATGGAAATGAGGCGATTATCGTCGGCGCCGTCCATGAATGCCTGAACGCAAAACTGGACTCTCTGCCCGCCATTATTGAGAAATTTTGCGAGCCTCAGGTCGCGATTGTATCGCTCACCATCACGGAAAAAGGCTATTGCATCGATCCCGCGACCGGAAAACTCGATCTGAATAACCCCCGGATCGTCCACGACCTTGAAAACCCCTCAGAGCCACATTCTGCCCCAGGGATCCTGGTCGAAGCACTCCACCGCCGCCGCGAGCGCGGTTTGCCTGCGTTTACCGTGCTCTCCTGCGACAACATCCCGGATAACGGGCACGTGGTCAAAAACGCGGTGCTGGGCATGGCGCAAAAGCGTTCCGCGGCGCTGTCTGAATGGATTGATAGCCACGTGAGCTTCCCGGGAACGATGGTTGACAGAATTGTTCCCGCCGCGACGGAAGCATCGCTTGCGGAAATCACCGACGCGCTCGGCGTTGAAGATCCGTGCGCCATCAGCTGCGAACCGTTTATTCAGTGGGTGGTGGAAGATAATTTTGTCGCAGGCCGTCCCGAGTGGGAAGTGGCGGGTGTCCAGATGGTGCAGGATGTTCTGCCGTGGGAGCAGATGAAATTACGCATGCTCAACGGCAGCCACTCTTTCCTGGCGTATCTCGGGTATCTTGCCGGCTACGCGCATATTAATGAATGCATGGAGGACGCGGCGTTCCGTGAAGCCGCCCGTCGGCTGATGCTGAACGAGCAGGCCCCCACGTTACAGATTAAGGATGTCGATCTCACCGCCTACGCCGATAGCCTAATTGAACGCTTTGCCAACCCGGCCCTCCAGCATCGGACCTGGCAAATCGCGATGGACGGTAGCCAGAAGCTGCCCCAGAGAATGCTTGACGGGATCCGCGTTCATCTTGAGCGAAATACGCCGTGGCCGCTGCTGGCTCTGGGCGTGGCCGGCTGGATACGCTACGTCAGCGGTATCGACGACCGTGGCAATGCGATTGACGTTCGCGATCCCCTCAGCGATAAAATCCGCGCCATCGTCAACGCCAGCAGCGACGCCGACCGCGTTAACGCGCTGCTGGGGCTGAGTGAGGTCTTTGGTCACGATCTCGCACAAAACAGCGTCTTTGTGGAGACTGTCCGCCAGGCATACCAGCGCATTATCCGCAACGGCGCACGTCAGGCTGTTATCGAAACGTTAAATATTTAACGATTATTGCTCTTAACGCGAACGGATGAGGCCTCCGTTTGCCCTTCCCCTTCTCACAGGTCACGTTTTTCGCCAGGATAGAGAGAATAGTGTTATAGCATCACAATTCTGATCTGGAGCGCACGTGACCAAAACCAACCTCATCACCGGTTTTCTCGGCAGCGGTAAAACCACCTCAATTCTCCACCTGCTGGCGAATAAAGATCCGGCCGAGAAGTGGGCCGTGCTGGTCAATGAATTTGGCGAGGTGGGCATTGACGGCGCGTTGCTGTCATCCAGCGGCGCGATGATTAAAGAGATCCCCGGCGGATGCATGTGCTGCGTCAATGGCCTGCCTATGCAGGTCGGCCTCAATACCCTGCTGCGTCAGGGCAAACCTGACCGCCTGCTGATTGAACCTACCGGGCTGGGTCACCCTAAGCAAATCCTCGATTTACTGACCGCCCCGGTTTACGAGCCGTGGATCGATTTGCGCGCCACCCTGTGCCTGCTCGATCCGCGTCAGCTTCTGGATGACAAGGCGGTGGCTAATGAGAACTTCCGCGATCAGCTCGCCTCCGCTGACGTTATTGTTGCGAATAAAGCAGATCGCGCCACGGCTGAAAGCCAGGCCGCGCTGGATGCGTGGTGGCAACATTTTGGCGGCAATCGCACACGGGTGGAAACTACCCAAGGGAATATTGATAGCACCCTGCTTGACCTTCCACGTCTGAACCTCACCGCCTTGCCTGCCAGCGCGGAGCATTCGCACAGTCATCCGGTTAAGCAGGGTCTGGCAGCCCTGAATCTGCCGGAACACCAGCGCTGGCGTCGTAATCTGAATAGCGGCCAGGGATATCAGGCCTGCGGATGGATTTTTGATGCTGAAACCGTTTTTGACACCATCGGGATCCTGGAGTGGGCCCGCCTTGCGCCCGTCGATCGCGTGAAAGGGATCATGCGCACCCCGGACGGACTGGTGCGGATCAACCGCCAGGGCGACGATTTCTTTATTGAAACGCAAAACGTGGCACCGCCTGACAGCCGTATAGAGTTAATTAGTGCGGTTAACGCCGACTGGAATGCCCTCCAGTCCAGTCTGTTGAGGATTCGTTTAAGTTCGGGCGGCTAACGTTGCCCCAGTTTTCACTCTATGCAGAACGTTATGACAACTCGATTTCCCCTGATATTACTGCTTAATGTCGCCGGTCTGGCGCTTTTCTTCTCCTGGTATATCCCGGCAGATCATGGTTTCTGGTTCCCGCTGGATTCTGCCATTTTTCACTTCTTCAATCAGGAGCTGGTGAAGAGCAACGCGTTCCTGTGGCTGGTGGCAATTACCAACAACCGCGCCTTTGACGGCTTCTCGCTGCTGGCGATGGGCTGCCTGATGCTCTCTTTCTGGCTGAAAGAGGACAAAGCCGGGCGTCGGCGTATTCTGATTATCGGTCTGGTGATGCTGCTGTTTGCTGTCGTCATTAACCAGCTGGCCACCGCAATTATTCCGGTTAAGCGTTCCAGCCCAACGCTCTTTTTCACCGATATTTATCGCGTCAGTGAGCTGCTGCATATTCCAACAAAAGATGCGTCGAAGGACAGTTTCCCTGGCGATCACGGCATGATGTTGCTTATTTTTTCCGCAATTATGCTTCGCTATTTCGGCAGAAAAGCGTTTGCCATAGCCCTGATTATTTTTGTGGTTTTTGCCTTCCCGCGCGTAATGATTGGCGCTCACTGGTTCACCGATATTGCCGTCGGTTCGCTCTCCGTTGCGCTGATTGCGCTGCCGTGGTGTTTGATGACCCCACTGAGCGACAGGATAATAGCGCTGTTCGATCGCTACCTTCCCGATAAAACGCAACAATAATTGAACAAATAACTAACCTAAATTAACGTGAGCTATCAGGGATCGACATGATCCCTGATAGCGTTCTCGCCACGATCTTTTCCCAGCGTCATATTCTTGTCATCACATTCATGATAAAAATGAAGCAATTGCGCGATAAAGCCTCGGATCTGTCCGCATTTTAAGCAATTACGGATTTTTACTTTCTGTATCACATTTTCTTATAAAAAAAAGGCTTTTTTTACTCGCAATACCCCAGGCAATCGGTTAATCTCGAACTCGTTTTGCCCCATAGAGATAATTATTTCGCTGGCGAATAATTTTGTGCGCTGTACCACAAATGTGACCAGAAAGAATTGTCTCAATGTGAACAGATAATTAGTCTCGTCACGTTTGGCATTTTTATAACGATATTTGTCGTTAAGGACTTCAAGGGAAAATAAACAAAATGGTCAAATCTCAACCGTTTCTGAGATATATCTTACGGGGGATCCCGGCGATAGCAGTCGCGGTACTGTTGTCTGCATGTAGTACATCGAACACCGCAAAGAATATGCATCCTGAGACGCGTGTTGTGGGAATGGAAGATTCCTCGTCACTGCAAGCCTCTCAGGATGAATTTGAAAATATGGTACGTAATCTGGACGTGAAGTCCCGCATTATGGACCAGTATGCTGACTGGAAAGGCGTGCGCTATCGTCTTGGCGGCAGCACAAAAACAGGTATTGATTGTTCCGGTTTTGTACAGCGTACATTCCGCGAGCAATTTGGGTTAGATCTTCCGCGTTCAACCTATGAACAGCAGGAGATGGGCAAGTCGATTTCACGTACCAAACTGCGCACCGGTGATCTAGTCCTGTTCCGTGCCGGTTCTACAGGTCGACATGTTGGCATCTACATTGGTAATGACCAGTTCGTACATGCCTCAACCAGCAGCGGTGTCACCATTTCCAGCATGAATGAACCGTACTGGAAAAAGCGCTACAACGAAGCACGCCGCGTACTGACCCGCAGTTAATATGACTATCGTATCGTTGGTTATCCCTTGGCTGGCGATATGATGAAAAAAAGCACTGCTTCGGCAGTGTTTTTTTTTGCCCGTTACACTGAATACATCCAGCGGCATTTCAGGAATTACGACGTCTATGTTCACCCGCTATTTCTCCAGCAATCGCAAGATACTGATCCTCAGCATCATCACAGGCCTAATCGCCGCCCTGCTCCTGGGTTCGTTGCAATTTTTCTGGAGCTACCACAAGCGGGAAGTCAAATTCGACACCCTGATCCACGATGTGAGCATCTATATGGAGAGCTATTTCGATGAGTTAAAAAATTCTATCGATGTACTCCAGCCGCTCACGTTAAACAATTGCCACGACGTAAATCAGGAACTCACCTCGCGCGCTGCCTTTAGCGTTAACGTTCGCGCATTCCTGCTGGTCAGAGACAAAATGGCGTTCTGCTCTTCTGCTACGGGTCCGATGAATTCCCCGATGGAGGAGCTGATACCTGAGCTGCACATCGACAAACAGATTGATATGGCGTTGCTTCCCGGCACTCCGATGTTGCCCAACAAGCCCGCCATTGCCATCTGGTACCGTAACCCGCTAGTGAAGGACGGCGGCGTATTTACCTCAGTGAATCTCAACCTGACGCCTTACCTGCTCTACACGGCTCGCCAGGACGAATTTGCCGGCATCGCCATCATCATTGGCGATCATGCGCTGTCAACGCGGTCCAGCATGCTGGTCAACGCGCACGATCTTCATGAAACGCCGGCCCGTACCGCAACGCTGAAAGACGTTCCCCTGACCATAAATCTGTATGCGGACGCCTGGACCAGCGATGAAATTCTTTACGCCCTGTTCTTCGGGCTGGTATGCGGCATTTGTGCCGGCTCGCTCAACTACTATATCCTCAGCATTCGCCTCAACCCGGGTAAAGAGATTTTAAGCGCGATTAAGCGCGGCCAGTTTTATGTAGTCTATCAGCCCGTCGTCGATGCTAAATCGCTCCAGATGACCGGGCTGGAAGTACTGATGCGCTGGAAACACCCAACAATGGGGGAAATTCCGCCCGACGCGTTTATCAATTTTGCCGAAGCGCAGAAGCTCATTGTCCCGCTGACGCTGCATCTTTTTGACCTTATCATTCACGATGCTCCCGTATTACAAACGCTGTTACCTCCGGGCGCAAAGGTGGGCATCAACATCGCGCCGGGGCATCTGCATGCGGAAAGCTTCAAGGACGATATGCGCACCTTCAAAGCCCTACTGCCGCCTGATTACTTCCAGATCGTGCTGGAAATTACCGAGCGCGATATGCTTAACCATCGGGAAGCTAATAGCCTCTTCGAATGGCTCCATAACGAAGGGTTTGAAATCGCCATTGATGATTTTGGTACCGGCCACAGCGCACTGATTTACCTTGAGCATTTCACCATGGACTACCTCAAGATAGACCGCGGATTTGTTAACGCAATAGGGACTGAGACGGTGACGTCGCCGGTGCTGGATGCCGTTCTGACGCTGGCAAGACGACTGAATATGTCGACCGTCGCCGAAGGGGTAGAGACACCGGAACAGGCCGCCTGGCTGCGCGAACACGGCGTTAATTTCCTGCAGGGATACTGGATTAGCCGCCCGATGCCGCTGGCACAGTTCCGCGAATGGCGGCCTGATATTTCGGCCGAGGGTGATTAATTTCACATTGTCCGTGACGTCACTTATTATTCAGCTTAACCGAGCCGGTCTGTAAAGAGGGAGCTGCCGCGAGATGCTTATGCGCTTTATGTTGCTGATGTTGGCATTCACGAGCCTGTCCAGCCAGGCGCAAGCCATCAAAGAAAATATCGCCTTCGCGGTGATTGGCGAGCCGAAATACGCGGTCAATTTTACGCACTTCGATTACGTCAACCCTGCCGCGCCGAAGGGCGGAAAGGTCACGCTTTCCGCCACGGGAACCTTCGACAACTTCAACCGCTTCGCCCTGCGCGGCGTGGCGGCCGCGCGGACGGAATCGCTTTACGATACGCTCTTTGTCACCTCCGATGACGAGCCCGGCAGCTACTATCCGCTTATTGCCGAGAACGTGCGTTACGCCGATAACTTCGCCTGGGCGGAGATCTCCCTTAACCCTCGAGCTCGTTTTCATGATGGTACGCCGGTTAAGGCCAGCGACGTTGCGTTCACCTTTCATAAATTTATGACCGAAGGCGTTCCCCAGTTCCGCATCGTGTATAAAGGCGCGTCGGTCAGAGCCATTGCGCCGCTTACCGTGCGCATCGAGTTGAGCGAACCAAATAAAGAGAACATGCTCAGCCTGTTCTCGCTGCCGGTGATGCCGGAATCGTTCTGGAAAAGCCACAAGCTGAGCGACCCGCTTTCCACGCCTCCTCTGGCTGGCGGCCCCTACCGCATCACCGACTGGCGCATGGGGCAATATGTCGTCTATTCCCGCGTCAAAGACTACTGGGCAGCCAATCTGCCGGTAAACCGCGGACGCTGGAACTTCGACACCCTTCGCTATGATTACTACCTTGACGATAACGTGGCGTTTGAAGCGTTCAAAGCGGGGGCTTTCGATTTGCGGGTCGAGAGCAGCGCCAAAAACTGGGCGACCCGCTATATCGGCAAAAATTTCGCCAAAGGCTATATCGTCAAAGACGAGCATAAAAATGAGTCTGCGCAAGACACGCGATGGCTGGCGTTTAATATTCAGCGTCCGGTATTTAATGACCGCCGGGTGCGGGAAGCCATCTCCCTGGCCTTTGATTTTGAGTGGATGAACAAAGCGCTGTTTTACGGGGCTTACAGCCGCGCCAACAGCTATTTCCAGAACACGGAATATGCCGCGCGTGATTATCCGAAAGCCGACGAACTGGTTCTGCTGGCACCCCTTAAAGCAGAGGTACCGCCAGAGGTGTTTACAACGGTGTTTCAGCCGCCGGCTTCAAACGGTGACGGTTACGACCGCGACAACCTGCTCAAAGCCAGCAAGCTGCTGGATGACGCGGGCTGGCATCTGAAGAATCAAAAACGTGTTGATGCCAAAACGGGCAAGCCGCTCAGCTTTGAGCTGCTGCTCTCGTCCGGGGGCAACGACCAGTGGGTACTGCCGTTTAAGCACAATCTTGAGCGGCTGGGCGTGACCATGAACATTCGCCAGGTTGATAACGCGCAGATCACCAGCCGCATGCGCAGCCGCGATTACGACATGATGCAGCGCCTGTGGCCCGCCCAACCGTGGCCCAGCACGGACCTGCAAATCTCCTGGGCCTCCAGCTACATCGACTCCTCGTACAATGCGCCGGGGGTAAAAAGCCCGGCGATTGACGCGCTGATTGCTAAAATCGTGGCGGCACAGGGGGATAAAGAAAAGCTCCTGCCGCTCGGGCGCGCCCTCGACAGGGTCTTAACCTGGAACTACTACATGCTGCCGATGTGGTATATGGGCGAAGATCGCCTTGCGCGCTGGGATAAGTTCTCCGTGCCTGCCGTGCGCCCTGTCTATTCCCTGGGCTTTGATACCTGGTGGTATGACGTTAACAAAGCCGCCAGACTTCCCGCTGAGCGGCGATAAGGAATCATCATGGGTGCCTATCTTATCCGTCGTCTCCTGCTGGTCATCCCCACCCTGTGGGCCATCATCACGATTAACTTTTTTATCGTGCAAATTGCTCCCGGCGGCCCGGTCGATCAGGCAATTGCCGCCATTGAATTTGGCAACAGCGGCGGCATGCCCGGCGGCGGCGGTGAAGGCATGGGCGCAAGCCATGCGCGAACCGGCGTAGGGAATATCAGTGAAAGCCATTATCGCGGCGGACGCGGGCTGGATCCGGAAGTGATCGCCGAGATCACCCACCGCTACGGCTTTGACAAACCGATTCACGAGCGCTATTTCAAAATGCTCTGGGATTACATCCGCTTTGATTTTGGCGATAGCCTGTTTCGCAGTGCGTCAGTGTTAACGCTGATCAAGCAAAGCCTGCCGGTTTCGATCACGCTGGGGCTGTGGGGAACGCTGATTATTTATCTGGTCTCTATACCGCTTGGGATCCGCAAAGCGGTGTATAACGGTAGCCGCTTCGATATCTGGAGCAGCACGTTCATTATCATCGGCTATGCCATCCCGGCGTTTCTGTTTGCCGTCCTGCTGATCGTCTTTTTTGCCGGGGGAAGTTATTTTGACCTCTTCCCGCTGCGGGGGCTGGTCTCCGCCGATTTCAGTTCCCTGCCGTGGTATCAGAAAATCACCGACTATCTCTGGCATATCACGCTGCCGGTTCTGGCCACGGTCATTGGCGGGTTTGCGGCCCTGACCATGTTGACCAAAAACGCCTTTCTCGATGAAATTCGTAAGCAGTACGTTGTTACTGCCCGCGCCAAGGGCGTGAGCGAGAAGCAGATCATGTGGAAACACGTGTTCCGCAACGCAATGCTGCTGGTAATCGCCGGGTTTCCGGCCACGTTCATCGGCATGTTTTTTACCGGCTCGCTGCTGATAGAGGTCATGTTCTCGCTCAACGGTCTGGGGCTGCTGGGCTATGAGGCTACCGTATCGCGCGATTATCCGGTGATGTTTGGCACACTCTATATTTTCACCCTGATTGGCCTGCTGCTGAATATCATCAGTGATATCAGCTATACGCTGGTCGATCCCCGAATCGATTTTGAGGGCCGCTGATGCCGCGTTTAAGCCCCGTCAATCAGGCCCGCTGGGCCCGTTTTCGCCACAACCGCCGCGGCTACTGGTCGCTGTGGATTTTTGCCGTGCTGTTTGCCTTGAGCATGTGTTCGGAGCTGATCGCCAACGACAAGCCGCTGCTGGTGCATTTTAACGATCGCTGGTACGTGCCGGTCATCGCCAGCTACAGCGAAAGCGACTTTGGCGGCCCGTTTGCGACACGGGCGGAATATCAGGATCCGTGGCTTCGCCAGCAGATTGAGCAGCACGGCTGGGCGCTCTGGGCGCCGGTGCGCTTTGGCGCAAACAGTATAAACTTCGCTACCACGGCCCCCTTCCCTTCCCCGCCCTCCGCGCAAAACTGGCTGGGAACGGATGCTAACGGCGGCGACGTGCTGGCACGCATCCTGTACGGCACGCGAATATCGCTTCTCTTTGGGCTGATGCTGACGCTCTTCTCCAGCGTGATGGGCGTTGTGGCGGGCGCCGTTCAGGGTTACTACGGCGGGAAAATTGACCTGTGGGGCCAGCGTATCATCGAAGTCTGGTCTGGTATGCCAACGCTGTTTCTGATCATCCTGCTTTCCAGCGTCGTACAGCCCAACTTCTGGTGGTTATTAGGCATCACCGTCCTGTTCGGCTGGATGGCGCTGGTCGGCGTGGTGCGGGCGGAGTTTCTGCGCACCCGCAATTTCGACTATATCCGCGCGGCGCAGGCGCTTGGCGTTAGCGACCGGAGTATCATCTTCCGCCATATGCTGCCCAACGCCGTGGTGGCAACGCTCACCTTCCTGCCGTTTATTCTGTGCAGCTCCATCACCACGCTCACCTCGCTGGATTTTCTCGGTTTCGGGCTACCGCTGGGTTCCCCGTCGCTTGGCGAACTGCTGCTGCAGGGTAAGAACAACCTCCAGGCGCCGTGGTTAGACATCGCCGCCTTTCTTTCCGTGGCCGTGCTGCTGTCGCTGCTGATTTTTATTGGCGAAGCCGTGCGCGATGCCTTTGATCCGAACAAGGCGGTATAAGATGACCCAGCCTCTTCTGAGTATTGATAACCTGTCGATTGCTTTTTCAAAGCAGGGTGAGACGCGCACCGTGGTCAACGATTTATCGCTGCAGATCCAGCCCGGGGAAACGCTGGCCCTGGTGGGTGAGTCGGGTTCAGGCAAGAGCGTTTCGGCGCTCTCCATCCTGCGGCTGCTGCCTTCTCCGCCGGTGAGCTATCCGCAAGGGGACATTCTTTTTCACGGCCGTTCGCTGCTGCATGCCGACGAACATACCCTGCGCGGCATTCGCGGCAACAAAATCGCGATGATCTTCCAGGAGCCGATGGTTTCACTTAACCCTCTGCACAGCCTCGAAAAACAGCTTTATGAAGTGCTCTCCCTGCACCGAGGGATGCGCAAAGAGGCCGCGCGGGGAGAAATTCTGGATTGTCTTGAACGAACGGGCATACGCAATGCGGCCAAACGGCTGAATGATTTTCCGCATCAGCTCTCCGGCGGCGAACGCCAGCGCGTAATGATCGCCATGGCCCTGCTAACGCGGCCCGAACTGTTGATTGCCGACGAGCCCACAACGGCGCTGGACGTGACGGTACAGGCGCAAATACTGACGCTGCTGCGGGAACTGCGTGACGAGCTGAACATGAGCCTGCTGTTTATCACGCACAACCTGAGCATTGTGAGAAAGCTGGCCGACAGCGTCGCGGTGATGCAAAACGGACGCTGTGTTGAACAGAATACGGCGTCCGCGCTGCTGAGTGCCCCACAGCACCCCTATACGCAGCGCCTGCTCGACAGCGAACCCTCCGGCGACCCGGTTCCTCTCGATGCGGACAGCACGCCGCTGCTGCGCGTTGAGGATCTGTCCGTCTCGTTCCCGATCCGTAAAGGTATTCTGCGCCGCATTGTCGATCGCAACCCGGTGCTGAAAAATATCCGCTTCTCGCTGCGCCCGGGGGAATCCCTGGGGCTGGTGGGCGAATCCGGCTCGGGCAAAAGCACCACCGGTCTGGCGCTGCTGCGCTTAATTGCCTCCCAGGGCGAGATCCTCTTTGACGATATGCCGCTGCACCGCTGGAACCGCCGCCAGATGCTGCCCGTGCGTCCCCGCATGCAGGTGGTGTTTCAGGATCCCAACTCCTCGCTTAACCCACGGCTCAGCGTGTTACAGATTATCGAAGAGGGTCTGCGCGTCCATCAGCCCGGCCTGAGCGCGCAGCAACGCGAGCAGGAGGTCATGCGGGTCATGACCGAAGTGGGCCTAGATCCCGAGACGCGCCACCGCTACCCTGCGGAATATTCCGGTGGGCAGCGCCAGCGTATCGCCATTGCCCGCGCGCTGATCCTGAAACCGGAGCTGATTATTCTGGATGAACCGACGTCATCGCTGGACAGGACCGTACAGGCGCAGATCCTGGCGCTGCTGAAAGGGTTACAGGAAAAGCACCGGCTGGCCTATATCTTTATCAGCCATGATTTACAGGTGGTGCGGGCGCTATGCCATCAGGTGATTGTGTTGCGTCAGGGAGAGGTGGTCGAGCAGGGTGATTGCCAGCGCCTATTTAGCGCGCCAACGCAGCGCTACACGCGCCAGCTGTTGTCGTCAGACTAGCGCTCAGAATGGATACTGGCCGGAGAAAGGCTCTGCAATAGCAACGCCAAAATTTTTCAGGCGGCAGGTAGCAGCAAACTCGTCCTGGCTTTTCACAAACAGGCACGGCTCACCTTCGCACTCCAGCACGGAGCTGTCCACTTCGATATCCGTCAGGGCCTGACTGAGACGCTCCATCACCCGCCAGGCATTTTCGTCGCTCGGGCTCAGCAGCTTGAGCGCCACCAGGCAGTTTTCACAGCCCGCGACGTTTTGCGGAATCGGTTCAACTTTCGAACCAGCAAAACCCGCCGACCAGCGATAGCTCTGGGGCAAGCGATGGACAATAGAAAGTTGTAATGTATTCACGTTCGTTCCCCGGAAGCAAAATTTACTTCACAATTTATTTACATTTATAGTAACACATCATCGTCAGCCTGCACTATTCAGCACTTTTTTATCGGTATTCAGGCTCGCGTCGGCGCTATATGTACCCGTTTCTGCGATCTAACTCAACCTTTTTGAATACAATGATGTGACTTTTTACACAAATAGATTTTACATAAAATAAACAAACACGGAATAAACGAACGGGGGTTTGGTTGATATGCATCAACAAAAAAGGCCCTTCCGGGCCTTCTCTGCGTTTTAGTGGGCCGCTTTTCGCGGTCGACTGGCGTAAAGATAGAAGAGTATCGAGCTGGTTGCGCAAAAAGCCATCGCCCACAGCATGGGCCATGCCGTCGTAAAGGTGGCCATCGAAAGCAACGCCCCGACGATAGCGCCGATGCCGAATCGGAACGTCCCTGCCAGAGAAGATGCGGTTCCTGCCATGTGCGGAAACTCATCCAGGATCACCGCCATCGCATTGGAGGACACCATCGACACGCAGCCAACAAAGGCCGCCACGCCGACCACCAGCGCCCAGAAGCCCACGCCCATAAACGCGCTTACCACCAGCCAGATCGCCATCACAAACTGGATCCACAGCCCGGCGCGGAACATGTTCAGCGCCCCCACCCGCCGGACAAAGCGGCTGTTGATGATGGTCATGATGAACAGGAAGACGATGTTAAGCGCAAAGTAATAGCCGAAGTGCTGCGGCGAAACGTGGTTCAGCTCGATATAGACAAACGGCCCGGCGCTCAGGAAGGAGAACATTCCGGCGAAGCTGAACCCGCTTGCCAGCATATAGCTGAGCACGCGCTTGTGGCGAAACAGCGAGACAAAGTTGCCGATGGTGGTACGGATGTGAAACTTCTGGCGGCGCTCGACGGGAAGCGTTTCATCAATAAAGAAGAAGATCATCGCGGAGGCCAGCAGCGCGGCCAGGGCCAGGATCCAGAAAATCACATGCCAGCTGAACCACACCAGCACCGCACCACCGGCCATTGGCGCCACCAGCGGCGCAATCGTCGTCACCAGCATGACAAACGACATCATGCGGGAGAACTCTTCTTTGGGGTAGATATCGCGCATCAGGGCGTTAATCACCACGCTTGCCGCTGCCGCCGCCAGACCGTGGAAGAAACGCATGATAATCAGATGATCGATAGTCTGCGCCAGCGCGCAGGCAACCGCTGCGGCCGCAAACACCAGCGTCCCGCCCAGAATGACCGGCTTGCGTCCAAGGCTGTCGGCCATCGGGCCATAAAACAGCTGGCCGAGGGCAAAGCCGAGAATATAGGTGCTGAGCGTCATCTGCGCGCTGCCCGCCGGGACGCCAAACTGCGCGGAAATGACCGGCAGTGCGGGCAGATACATATCAATTGACAGCGGCATCAGCATGGCCAGCAGGCCAAGAATGAAGACGATTTTGAACGACGAGTGTGGCCTGGTGGTCACAGAGTTCTCCTGAAATTAGTGCGAAGGCAGACCGACGCTGGCGATCTCTTCTTCCGTTAACGGGCGATATTCGCCAGGCGCCAGGTCGGGATCGAGTTCAATCGCACCAATCCGTTCGCGATGCAGGCCAACAACGTGGTTCCCCACCGCGGCAAACATACGTTTCACCTGATGATAGCGCCCTTCGCTGATGGTCAGGCGGACCTCCGTCGGAGTGATGACTTCGAGCACCGCCGGTTTGGTCAGATCTTTTTCATTATGCAGCTGAACGCCTTTCGCGAAGTGCTCTGCCGTGTCATCCGACACCGGTGACTCCAGCGTCACGAGATAGGTTTTCTCGCAGTGGTGGCGTGGAGAGGTGATGCGGTGCGACCACTGACCGTCGTCGGTCATCAGCACCAGCCCGGTGGTGTCGATATCGAGTCGACCTGCGGCGTGCAGCTTGTGCGCCACCGGCTCGTCGAGGAAATAGAGCACCGTCGGGTGATCCGGATCGTCCGTTGAGCAGACGTAGCCTTCCGGCTTATTGAGCATGAAGTAGCGCGGACCGTGCTGCTGGGTCAGCGGATTGCCGTCATACTCCACCTGATGGTCAGGTTGCAGTTTGAACGCGCTGTCTCTCACAATGTCGCCATCCACGGTAACGCGGCTGGCGCGAATTTCGCGCCCGGCAATAGCGCGGCTTACGCCGAGTTGCTGAGCGATAAACTTATCAAGTCGCATGAAATCTTTTTAGCCTTAATGGTGCAGGAAGTCGGACAACAGGTCCGAAAAAAGAAGCAGTATGGAACGGTTCAGTATAATGGTCTGGTTGCGCCACTCAAGGGAAAAAGTTTCGTGGCATACTATGTGCGGAATAACGAAACCGAGACCCCATGACTTTTACACTTCGTCCCTATCAGCAGGAAGCCGTTGACGCCACCCTCGCCTGGTTCCGTAAACATCGCGAGCCGGCGGCGATTGTGCTCCCGACCGGTGCAGGCAAAAGCCTGGTCATTGCCGAGCTGGCGCGTCTGGCCCGCGGCCGCGTGCTGGTGCTGGCGCACGTTAAAGAGCTCGTCGCGCAAAACCATGCCAAATATTGTGCACTTGGGCTGGAAGCCGATATTTTCGCCGCCGGGCTAAAGCGTAAAGAGAGCCACGGCAAAGTGGTGTTTGGCAGCGTGCAGTCGGTGGCCCGCAATCTGGACCTGTTTCGCAGCGAATTTTCGCTGCTGATTGTCGACGAGTGTCACCGCATCAGCGACGACGACGACAGCCAGTATCAGCAAATCCTGTCCCACCTGAAAGAGGTGAACCCTCACCTGCGCCTGCTGGGCCTGACGGCGACCCCGTTTCGCCTGGGGAAAGGCTGGATCTACCGTTACCATTATCACGGCATGGTGCGCGGCGATGACAAGGCCCTGTTTAGCGACTGCATCTACGAGCTTCCGCTGCGCTACATGATTAAACATGGCTACCTGACGCCGCCTGAACGGCTGGATATGCCGGTGGTGCAGTACGATTTCAGCCGCCTGCAGGCGCAAAGCAACGGGTTATTCAGCGAAGCGGATCTTAACAAGGAGCTGAAAAAGCAAAAGCGCATTACGCCGCATATCATCAGCCAGATAGAGGAGTTCGCCGCGACGCGCAAAGGGGTGATGATCTTTGCCGCCACCGTTGAGCACGCGCGAGAAATCACCGGGTTACTGCCCCCCGGCGACGCGGCGCTCATCACCGGCGAGACGCCCGGCCCGGAGCGCGACCGCCTGATTGAGGCCTTTAAAGCCCAGCAGTTCCGCTATCTGGTTAACGTGTCAGTATTGACCACCGGCTTTGACGCCCCGCACGTCGACCTGATCGCTATTTTGCGCCCGACAGAATCGGTCAGTTTGTATCAGCAAATTGTTGGCCGCGGCCTGCGCCTGGCGCCGGAGAAAACCAACTGCCTGATTCTGGATTATGCCGGTAACCCGCACGATCTCTATACGCCTGAGGTCGGTGCGCCAAAAGGGAAAAGCGACAACGTGCCCGTGCAGGTCTTTTGCCCTGCCTGCGGGTTTGCCAACACATTCTGGGGCAAAACAACCGCCGACGGCACGCTGATCGAGCATTTTGGCCGCCGCTGTCAGGGCTGGTTTGAAGATGATGAAGGGCATCGCGAGCAGTGCGATTTCCGCTTCCGGTTTAAAAACTGCCCGCAGTGCAACGCCGAAAATGACATTGCCGCTCGCCGCTGTCGGGAGTGCGACACGGTGCTGGTTGACCCGGACGACATGCTAAAAGCAGCATTAAAGCTGAAAGATGCGCTGGTGCTGCGCTGTTCCGGCATGGCGTTGCAGCCCGGCGTCGATGAAAAAGGCGAATGGCTGAAAATCACCTATTACGATGAAGACGGGGCGGACGTCAGCGAGCGCTTCCGGCTCCAGACGCCTGCCCAGCGAACGGCCTTCGAACAGCTGTTTATTCGCCCGCACACCCGCACCCCGGGGGTGCCCCTGCGCTGGATCACCGTGGCGGATATCGTGCGCCAGCAGGTGCTATTGCGCCATCCGGATTTTGTGGTCGCCCGCAAAAAAGGCCAGTTCTGGCAGGTGCGCGAGAAACTCTTTGACTACGAAGGTCGCTTCCGTCGCGCCAACGAATTGCGCGGTTAGCGGGACTTTTCATTGATGTGGGGGGCATTTGAGTATAAAATGCCGCCCGCTTCACATCCGTGAGGCAGAACACTCACCTGCTGCTGGGTCGCCTGTAGTAGGGTTTTAAATACAGAGAGAAATCAATGTTCACTATCGAAGCAGAAGTACGTAACGTGCAGGGTAAGGGTGCGAGCCGCCGCCTGCGTACCGCTAACAAGTTCCCGGCTATCGTTTACGGTGGCGAAGCTGCTCCAGTTGCCATCGAACTGGATCACGACAAACTGTGGAACCTGCAGACCAAAGCTGAATTCTACAGCGAAGTTCTGACCATCGTTGTTGGCGGTAAAGAAGAAAAAGTGAAAGTTCAGGCTGTTCAGCGTCACGCGTTCAAGCCAAAACTGACTCACATCGACTTCGTTCGCGCGTAATCGCAAACCTGTCGAAAAAAACCCCGCTTCTGCGGGGTTTTTTGTGCCTGCTATTTACCGCCCGAGGTGCGGCGCTGAAGCTGATCGCGCAGATTCGGCGGCGTACCCTTAATGGTCAGCGTATCGGTGGCCGGATCCCAGAAGATACGTTCACCCAGCAGCATCGCATCAAAGTTGATGGTTAACCCACCGCCGCTGCCGGCAAACTTGGTTAACTGACGCAGCGTGCTTCGATCCGCCGGGAAGCTCTCTTCAAGCTCATAGCCCTTCTCTGCGGTAAACTCCTGGAAGCTGACTTCGCTGACGCCCGCTAGCTCTTTTGACAGCGACTCCAGCTCAATCTCTTCCCCTGCCTGCAGCTGTTCGTTGCAGTAGCTGTAAACCTGCTGACGCACCGTCTGGCGCTCAGATTTATCGAGCTGCGCTTCGGCTGTGAAATCGTCAACCGCCTGGAGCAGCCCTTTGTTCTGCGCTTTGGCGTTAAGCCCTTCACTGGCACCGAGGAAGTCCATAAAGAAATCCGCCACTTTGCGGCCCACGCGTCCCTTCAGGAAAGTCAGGTAGCGGGTCGACTCCGGGTTGGTTTCCCACTCGGTCAAATCAATACGCGCCACGATATCCGCATGGTTAATGTCCAGATAATGCGTCGAGCTGATATCCAACTGCTCGTTCACGCGCATGCTGCTTAAGTTATTCAGCACGGTAACCAGCAGATACTCGACCGCCAGATAGCGGTAGTGGCAGAACAAGACAATCCCGCCGTCGGCGAACGGATATTTAGCCAGCTCGTCGCGCAGACGCCCGGTTGCCGCACGGCTAAACGCCAGGAAATCCTCTTCACCCTGGCGCTGCAGGCGCAGGCTATCGGCCAGTTCACTGTCTTCGCTGAAAAGACCATAGGCTTTATTTTTGGCGCTGTAGACGCGATGCAGCTCTGCCATCATCTCCACCACGGTCGCCGTGGGTTCCAGTAACGAATCGCGCAGCACCACTTCAAGGGTTTGCTCATCACGCTTGATAAGCTGGTGCAAGGCAATCTGGTTGATTTCCAGACTCATGATAAACTCTCCTTTTAGACCGGGCGGTATTCAACCACCACCAGGACATGTGTGCAACAACAGATAAAAAAGGGGAAAAAAAGCTGTTGCTACGGTAATATGTTGCCCTTTCATCAACAAACTGATTTTGATTTATGCCACAACATTCCCGCTACAGTGATGAACACGTTGAACAACTGCTCAGTGAGCTGGTCAACGTACTGGAAAAACATAAAACGCCGACCGATCTCTCCCTGATGGTTTTGGGAAATATGGTCACCAACCTGATTAACACCAGCGTTGCTCCGGCTCAGCGTCAGGCGATCGCAAAATCTTTCGCCCAGGCTTTACAGTCGTCCGTCAGCAACGACCCGGCCCATTAAGGGATACGAACAACAGTTTATGGTGACGAATCGTCAGCGCTACCGTGAAAAAGTCTCCCAGATGGTCAGCTGGGGGCACTGGTTTGCCCTGTTCAACATTCTGTTGGCGACGGTCATTGGCAGTCGTTATCTGTTTGTCGCAGACTGGCCAACAACGCTAACCGGGCGTGTCTACTCCTGGATAAGCGTTGTCGGTCACTTTAGCTTTTTGGTTTTCGCCACCTATCTGCTGATCCTGTTCCCCCTGACGTTTATCGTCATGTCGCAGCGTCTGATGCGGTTCTTATCCGCCATCCTCGCGACGGTGGGGATGACGCTGCTGCTTATCGACAGTGAAGTGTTCACCCGCTTCCACCTGCATCTTAACCCCATCGTCTGGGAACTGGTGATTAACCCCGACCAGAACGAAACGGCCCGTGACTGGCAGCTGATGTTTATCAGCGTCCCGGTGATCTTGTTGATTGAGATGCTGTTTGCGACGTGGAGCTGGCAAAAGCTCCGCAGCCTGACCCGGCGACGCCATTACGCGAAGCCCGTCGCCGCGCTCTTTTTCGTCTCCTTTATCAGTTCGCACATCATGTATATCTGGGCGGATGCGAACTTCTATCGCCCTATTACCATGCAGCGCGCGAACCTGCCGCTCTCGTACCCGATGACGGCCCGTCGTTTCCTCGAGAAACACGGCCTGCTTGACGCTCAGGAGTACCAGCGCCGTCTTATCGAGCAGGGTAATCCGGAAGCCGTCAGCGTGCAGTATCCTCTGAGCGATCTACGCTATCGCGATATGGGGCGCGGGCAAAACGTCCTGCTGATCACCGTTGATGGCCTGAACTATTCCCGTTACGAGAAGCAGATGCCTGTGCTGGCCGATTTTGCGAGGCAAAACGTCTCGTTTACTCAGCATATGAGCTCCGGTAACACAACCGACGCGGGCATCTTTGGCCTCTTCTATGGCATTTCAGCCGGATACATGGACGGCGTACTCTCTACCCGCACGCCTGCGGCGCTGATCACCGGGCTGAATCAGCAGGGCTATCAGTTAGGGTTATTCTCATCCGATGGCTTTAACAGCCCGCTCTACCGCCAGGCACTACTGTCCGATTTCTCACTGCCAGCGGCACAAAATCAGTCCGATGCGCAGACCGCCGGCCAATGGATAAACTGGCTTCAGCGCTACGCGCAGGAAGATAACCGCTGGTTCTCATGGGTTGCCTTTAACGGCACAACGCTTGCTAACAGCAATAAGAATGATTTCGCGCGCCGCTATGGCCGCGCGGCGGGTGATGTTGATGCGCAGATTGGCCGCGTGCTTGACGCGCTACGTGAGTTCGGCAAGCTGGATAACACCGTGGTGATCGTGACCGCAGGCCATGGCGTCCCGTTAGGTGACGAGACGAAGAGCATGAGCTGGTCACGCCCGAACCTGCAGGTTCCGCTGGTGATCCACTGGCCTGGCACCCCGGCGCAGCGCATCAATATGCTTACCGAGCATAAAGATGTGATGACTACCCTGATGCAACGCCTGCTGCATGTCAGCACGCCAGCGAACGAGTATTCGCAGGGACAGGATCTCTTCAGCGCTGCGCGCCGCCATAACTGGGTCACGGCTGCCGGGAATGACACGCTGGTGGTGACCACACCGAAGCTGACGCTGGTGCTGAACAGTAACGGGAATTATCAGACGTATAATCTGCAGGGTGAACGGTTGAAGGACCAGAAACCGCAGCTGAGCCTGCTGCTGCAGGTCCTGACGGATGAGAAGCGCTTCATCGCTAACTGATTAATAATAAACCAGTTAGCGACAGATTCCCTTGCATTCAAAACGGAATCGAGTAGTATTCTTTTTATGCGTCGGCACGTAGCGCAGCCTGGTAGCGCACCGTCATGGGGTGTCGGGGGTCGGAGGTTCAAATCCTCTCGTGCCGACCAAAAACATACTGAAAACCAGCCTGATGGCTGGTTTTTTTATTTCGCCTCGTCCGGGGTTTTGCGCAGATACACCAGCGTAGCCAGACAAATCACCGCTCCGGCATAAAACGTATATTCCGCGCCAAACGTTTCCCATATCGCGCCGGCTCCCACGCTGGCGATTAATAATCCCACGCCGCTGACCAGACTAAAAATACCGAAAGCAGTGCCGCGCAGATCGGGCGGTGCGGTTTTAGCGATCATTGCCGCCAGTAATCCCTGGGTCATACCCATATGTACTCCCCAAAACGCGACGCCCAGAAGCATTCCAGCCCAGTGGGTGCTCAGCGCCAGCACAACATCTGCCCCAATCAGCATCACCAGGCCCCACTGCAGTAATCGGGTGTGGCTCATCCCGTCCGATAACTTGCCAAACGGATAGGCAGAGAGGAAATAGAGCAGATTCATGGCCACCATCACCAGCGGGATCAGCGCCAGCGGCACCCCCGACTGCTGTGCGCGCAGCACAAGAAATGCTTCACTGAAACGTGCGAGCGTGAAGATGGCTCCCAGGCCAATGACCCACCAGCAGCCTTTCCCGAGACGCCTGAGGTTCTCTTTTTTGATGGGGTTCGTGCGTTTATGTTCGACGGGCGTTTTCGGCTCATGCAGGCCGAAGAAAAGCAGCGCCACGGCGAGCACGCCGGGGATCACCGCGATCCAGAAAATCGTGCGGAAGTCATCGTTCCACAGCAGCATTAATCCTACGGCCAGCAGCGGCCCGAGAAATGCGCCGACGGTGTCCATAGACTGACGCAGCCCAAAGGCCGCGCCGCGAAGTTCCGGCGGCGTAACATCAGCAACCAGCGCATCGCGCGGCGCTCCCCGTATCCCCTTCCCGACCCGGTCGATTAAGCGCGCCCCAAGGATCATGCCGGAAGAAGAGGCGATAGCGAACAACGGTTTACTCAATGCGCCAAGACCGTAGCCCAGAACCGCCAGTCCTTTACGCTTGCCCAGATAGTCACTGATGGCGCCGGAAAACACCTTGATAAACAGCGCCGTAGCTTCAGCCAGACCTTCAATCAAACCAATGAAAATAACGCTGGCGCCCAGCGTCGTCACCATAAACAGCGGCAGCAGGCTGTGGATAATCTCCGAGGAGATATCCATTAACATACTGACGCCGCCCACCACCCAGACTCCTTTCGGGATCCGGCTGAGCGTTGCAAACCGGGATAACATTGCGCATCTCCTGCTTCATGTTGAAATGTCTTGTTCGAAACAGAATATCCTGGAAATGCGAATAAAAATTATTAGACATAAAAAAAGCCACCCCGCAGGATGGCTTCGATATCGCAAATCGGCGTCTAGTGTTTATCACGTCCGCCCAGGAAGAAAATGCCCAGCGGGATGGCCAGCAGAACGGTGAACACCAGGCTGTAGACAAAGATCATCGCCGACTGCAGGACATACATGCTGGTTGTCCAGGCAGAGAGAGGAATGTTGTACTGTTCGATAACGCCTACAATGGTGGCACGCCCCACGCACGCGGCAGCAATCATAAACACAACCAGCAGCGCCAGGAGGAACTTGCGGCCTTCAGGCGTTTTCAGTTTTGCACGAACCATCTCTCTTCCCTTTTACAGATGAATAACATTATAGAGGGTCTAAAATAACACAAACGCCTGCCGGACTCCACGCCAGTACAAATCTCTACTTAAATGGCAAATATGTGGTTTATTGCGCTATTAATATTGAAAATGTAAGTAAATAACACCAATCATTCATAATTGATATGTTAACCTGTGCAGGATCGTTTTGACATAAAGGAATGACAATGAAAAACGCACCTAAATTTGCCATCGCACTCATCGCCGCCGCATGTGTCAGCACCAGTGCTTTCGCCAGCGAAACACCTAAAGAGCAGCCGCTGGAAAAAGTCGCCCCGTACCCGAAAGCGGATAAAGGGATGAAGCGTCAGGTGATCCAGCTACCGGCACAGCAGGATGAAGCGAATTTCAAAGTGGAGCTGTTGATTGGCAAGACGCTGGAAGTGGATTGCAACCAGCATCGTCTGGGCGGTCAGCTGGAAAGCAAAACGCTGGAAGGCTGGGGTTATGACTACTACGTCTTTGATAAAGTGACCTCTCCGGTCTCCACCATGATGGCCTGCCCGGACGGCAAGAAAGAGAAGAAATTTGTGACAGCGTATCTGGGCGACAATAGCCTGCTGCGCTACAACAGCAAGTTGCCGATCGTGGTTTATACGCCTGAAAATGTCGACGTTAAATATCGCGTGTGGAAGGCCGATGAGAATGTCGGACAAGCGGTAGTACGTTAAAACCAGGTCGGGTGCGCTCTGGTGACCTCACCCCAGCCCTCTCCCACCGGGAGAGGGAGAAAGCAGCAAAAACGGCAACCTATGTTGCCGTTTTGCTTTTACCTTACAGCGCGATATCCGCAACCGGTTTGTTTTCCGGCTGGGGCTTCAGCTCCGCTTTCGGCGCAGCATCCGCAGCCTGCGGTTTGATGTACTGCAGCTGCAGTACGCGGCTGGTGTATTCCAGCTCCTGCTCCGTCGCGTCCACGTTACCGTTCAGCTTCGTGCCGTAGGATGGAATAATGGTTTTCAGCTTCGCCTGCCATTCCGGACTGGCGACTTTATCTTTAAACACTTTTTCCATCAGGTGCAGCATGATTGGCGCAGCGGTAGACGCACCCGGTGACGCGCCCAGCAGCGCGGCGATTGTGCCATCCTTATCGCTCACCACTTCGGTACCCAGACGCAGCACGCCACCCTCTTTCGGATCGCGCTTGATGATCTGAACGCGCTGACCCGCCTGCCACAGACGCCAGTCTTCTTTCTTCGCCTGAGGATAGTACTCTTTCAGCGCTTCGAAACGGTCGTCGTCAGAGAGCATCACCTGGCTAATCAGGTATTTCACCAGATCGAAGTTATCCAGACCCACGTCCATCATCGGCTTGACGTTAGAGGTGGTGGTTGCGCTCAGCAGATCCCACAGGGAGCCGTTTTTCAGGAATTTAGTGGAGAAGGTCGCGAACGGTCCAAACAGCACCACGCGTTTGCCGTCAAGCATACGGGTGTCAATGTGCGGAACGGACATTGGCGGCGCGCCCACGGAAGCCTGACCGTACACTTTTGCCAGATGACGATTCACCACTTCCGGGTTATCGGACACCAGGAACTGACCGCCGACCGGGAAGCCCGCGTAGTCGTCAGCTTCCGGAATACCGGACTCCTGCAGCAGCTTCAGCGCCGCGCCGCCCGCACCGATGAAGACAAACTTCGCCTTGATGACGTGTTCAGCTTCATTGTTTTTCAGATCGGCAACGGTCACGCTCCAGCTATTATCCGCGTTGCGCTTGAAACCGCGCACTTCGGTGCTGAGCTGCAGATTGAAGTTCTCTTTTTTCTTCAGAGACGTCACCAGCTGACGGGTAATTTCACCGTAGTTAACGTCAGTACCAATTTCGGTTCGGGTCGCCGCCACTTTCTGGTTCGGGTCACGGCCTTCCATGACCAGCGGAGCCCACTCTTTAATCTGCGCGTGGTCTTCAGAGTATTTCATCCCGCGGAACAGCGTGCTCTGCTGCAGAGCGGCGTAGCGCGCGCGCAGGAAGTTGACGTTCTGCTCGCCCCACACAAAGCTCATGTGCGGCACGGTGTTGATGAAGGAGTGCGGGTCGTGCAGCACGCCGCTGTTGACCTGATGAGACCAGAACTGGCGAGAAACCTGGAATGCTTCGTTGATTTCTACTGCCTTCTCGATACTAATGGAACCGTCCTTTTTCTGCGGCGTATAGTTCAGTTCCATGAGTGCCGAATGGCCGGTACCGGCGTTATTCCAGCCGTTCGAACTCTCCTGCGCCACGCCATCAAGGCGCTCGACCATGGTCATAGACCAGTCCGGCTGCAGTTCTTGCAGATAGGTTCCCAGCGTGGCGCTCATGATCCCGCCACCGATTAAAAGGACGTCCGTTTCCTGCTCTTTTGGTGCGTCAGCTTTCGCCGCCATGGAGACGGTGTTAAGCCCCACGGCCAGAGAAAAGAGCATGGCAGTCATTTTTTTCATAATTTATGCCTTAGTGTAAAAGTGCTTGATGCGTGGAAATTGCAGGTGAAAAAAGCTGCGGGGGCACGGTAACAACTTTTAAATATTGTTTAAAGGTTACGAAATTATTGTAATTGTGAAATTTAATGATGGATTGTTTGTGAGGAATTAGCGATGCGTCTGGTAAAGCGCGGTTTTACTGGCTAGTATGTTGCGTTTTGTGATCGCGCGCACGGAAGCCTGCCCTAACCAGCGAACTGTTATGTCCTTACCCCATTCTGCTGTATCCCCCGAAGAGCGCGTAGCCAACGTGCTGCGTTCCCCTAAGAAGCTGACGCGCGAAACGCTGGCAGGCGTGATTACCGCCCTGGCTCTGATCCCCGAAGTCATCTCGTTTTCGGTGGTCGCGGGCGTTGACCCGAAGGTCAGCCTGATCGCTTCCGTAGTGCTGTGTCTCGCCCTGTCCGTACTCGGTGGTCGTCCGGCTATGGTCACGGCAGCGGCCGGTTCCGTGGCGCTGGTCATTGGCCCGATGGTGCATCAGCACGGCGTGCAGTACATTCTTCCCGCCGTGCTCATGGCTGGCGTGATTCAGATTCTGTTTGGCGTGCTGGGCATGGCAAGGCTGATGCGCTTTATTCCCCAGTCGGTCATGACCGGGTTTGTTAACGCCCTGGGCATTTTGATCTTCTTAGCTCAGGTGCCGCATTTCTGGAGCCGAAGCCCGCTGATTGTGGGCCTGTTCGTGCTGACGCTGCTGATCGTGCTCTGGGTGCCGCGATATATCAAAAGCATCCCTTCCCCGCTGATTGCGATTGTGCTGTTAACCTTGTTTACCGTTTCAACCGGGCAAAGCCTGCCGACCGTGGGCGATGAAGGCTCAATGAGCGGCAGTTTGCCGGGACTTAGTGAACTTCTGGTCCCCCTCAATTTACAGACGTTGAGCATTATCTGGCCGTGCGCGTTGAGCATCGCCTTTGTCGGCCTGCTGGAGTCCCTGCTCACGGCAAAGCTGGTGGATGAACTGACCGCGACACCGTCAAGTAAACGCCGCGAAAGCATTGGATTAGGCGTCGGCAATATTCTGGCCGGATTTTACGGTGGTATAGCAGGCTGCGCGATGATAGGACAAACCATCGTTAACGTGGAGATGGGAAAAGGCCGAAGCCGCATTTCAACCTTCGCTGCGGGCATTGTGCTGCTGATCCTGGTGACGGCGCTCAGCGAGGTGATGGCCAACATCCCGATGGCGGTGCTGGCGGGCATTATGGCGATCGTCGCCGTCAAAACCTTCAGCTGGCACAGCCTTCAGCCCACCACGCTGAAAACGGCCCCGATAGCGGAAACGGTCGTCATGCTGGTCACCGTTGCCGCCACGGTATCAACCGGCAATCTGGCAATTGGCGTGCTGGGCGGAATTATCGTCATGGCACTCCTCCCCGCCCGCATTAAGCGTCGGCTTAAAGAAGAAAAATCGTCGCCAGTCCAAGAAAAATAAAGAAACCGCCGGTATCGGTGATGGCGGTGATCATCACGCTCGACCCCACCGCGGGGTCGCGCCCCAGTTTGGTCATGGTCAACGGGATAATGACGCCCATCATCGATGCCACCAGCAAATTCAGCACCATCGCCAGCATCATCACTCCGCCTAACGCCATATCGTCATACAGCCACCAGGTGATGCCGCCCATAATGCCGCCCCATACCAGGCCGTTGATCAACGCCACCCCCATCTCTCTGAAGATCAGAAAGGCGAAGTTGCCGGGCTGAATATTTTCCAGCGCCAGCGCGCGGACGATCATGGTGATGGTCTGGTTTCCGGTGTTGCCGCCAATCCCGGCCACAATCGGCATCAGCGAGGCCAGCGCCACCAGCTGCGAAATAGTGTGTTCAAAGCCGTCAATCACGCGGGAGGCGATAAACGCGGTACACAGGTTAATGGCCAGCCACGCCCAGCGCGTTTTCACCGCCTTGCCGACGGAGGCATGGACGTCATCTTCTGCGCTGATCCCTCCGAGCGCACGCAGATCGTTATCGGTTTCTTCGTAGACCACGTCAACGATCTCGTCGATGGTCAGACGCCCCATCAGTTTGCCGACGGAATCCACGACGGCAGCACTCACGAGGTCGTCACGTTCGAAGGTTCGGGCCGCTTTCTCCGCATCGTCTTCCGGGGAGAAGACCATCGGCTCGTTTTCCATCACCTCGCTCACCTTCCGCTGGGTGCTGTTGAGCAGGATGGTTTTCAGCTCCAACTCGCCGAGCAGGGTTTTGTCCCGGGAGGTGACAAACAGCTTATCGGTGTTGTCCGGCATTTTGCCCAGGCGACGCAGATAGCGCTGTACGGTACCGAGCGTCACGTCCGGTCGCACCGTGATAACGCCGAACTCCATGATCGCGCCGACGCTGTTTTTCTCATAGTGCATCACCTGACGCACGCGCGCCCGCTCCTCTGCAGGCAGTGACGCCAGCAGGCGACCGGTCAGGTTTCGCGGCAGATGCTGAACGAGGTAAATCTGCTCGTCGATATCCAGCGTTTGCAGAGCGTCGAGAATATCCCGGTCGCTCATCTCGTCGATCAGGTCGTCCCAGACGTTTTCGGAGGCCTCAAGCAGCACCCGTCCGCGCTCGTGATCCTGTACCAGACGCCAGAGGGCGTGACGTTCTTCCGAGGGAAGCGCTTCAAGGGTGTCCGCCAGATCCGGCGGGGGTAAGTGAGCAACCAGCGCACCTACCTCAGCAATATCGTCGGCCAGAGTGCCGACATCATATTGCTCAGCCAAGGTGAGTTTGCCTAATAGCGTAGAAGTGACCGCTTTATCGGTCGTAAGGAGCCAGATGAGTCGCGCGCGCTCCTGGTCACGCTGTCTGGCGCTGTTTTTCTTTAATACCGACATCAATCATAAATCCATTAAATGAGTTGGGGTTAAGCATAGCGCGGGGATATGTAAATAAGAATAAACAACGGGCCGGGATGGAGAAAAAAGCGGCATTACGGCCACGATCTCTCCCCTCTCCCTGTGGGAGAGGGTTTGGGTGAGGGCATCAGGCCGTACGCGCCACCGCGTCACGCGATGCCGCATCGCGCTCTTCACCGGTCAGCTCGCTCAGCCTGCCGTCGCGCATCTCCAGCAGGCGGTCAGCATGCATGAAGTAGTGATCGTCGTGGCTGATGGCGAAAATGGTTTTGCCCATCTCCTGCATCAGCGGCAGCAGCACCTGATAAAATTCGCGGCGGAAATGCGGGTCCTGATCCGCTGCCCACTCGTCGAGCAGGATGATGTCACGCTCTTCCGCCAGCGCCAGCAGCAGCGCCACGCGCTTTTTCTGCCCTTTGGAAAGCTTCAGGTTGAGGATCTTCCAGTCCTGTAACTCCAGCTTGTGCGACATCTGCAGCTGCGCCAGCCATTTTTCCACCAGCGCCGGATTAGCCTGCTGCCCATCCGGCCCCAGCAGCCGATCGAACAGCCAGACGTCGGTGAATACCGCCGAGAAAAGCTTGCGGTAATCTTCGGGTTTCTCCGCGCTCAGCGCCCTGCCATCCAGCAAAATCTCGCCCGACTGCGGCTGATAAAGCCCGGTGAGCAGCATAGCCAGCGTCGATTTACCGCTGCCGTTGCCGCCAATCAGGAACAACAGCTCGCCGCGGCGGATCGTCAGGTTGATCGGCCCTACGGAGAAGGCGCTGTCCTGATAGCGGAACGTGACGTTACGTAGCTCGAGCGTCTGCCAGTTCGGGAAGGCCTGCGGGCGCGGAAATTCTGCCTGGAACGGCGCGAGATCGAATTTTTTGAGCTTATTAAAGGCCACCTGCGCACTCAGCAAGGTGGGCAACGCGCCGACCGCCGAGAGCAGCGGCGTGCGCAAAAACAGCAGCGTCAGTGAGTATGTTGCCGCTACGTTGGTGTCCGCCCAGCCCAGGCTGTTCGCCATCCAGAATACCAGGCCAATGGCACCCAGCATCATAATGTTTGACCAGTTCACAGCGCTCAGGTGGAAGGTATCGGCGCGAATGATGTGGTGCCGGTATTCGCGCGCGTCCGGAATATAGAGATTGTTAAAGATATACTCGGCGCGCTCGCGGTTCAGGGTGAGTTCTTTACGCCCTTCCAGTACCGTCTGGTAATCGTTATAGAGCTTATCTTCGGTTTCGCGCAGCACCGCCATATGTTTATAGACGCGCGACACCAGCATAAAACCGCCCCAGATGGTGATGGCGATCCACAGTGCAGTCACCGCCAGCATTTTGGTGGAGAGCCAGGCGAGATAGGCCGCCGAGCCAAAGGTCAGAATGATCCCCTGCACCAGCTCCGGCAGACGAACGAACGCGATGGTAATGGCGCGCACGTCGCTGGTCAGCCCCGCCAGCAGGGAGGCGCTGCCGAGCTGCTCAACGCGCTCTATTTGGGTGTCCAGGATCCGCTTGATAAACTCACTGCGCAAACGAAAAACGAAATGGTGGCCAAGCGCGGTCAGCGCCAGCTGTGAGCCGAGCGTAACCGCCATCAACAGCAGCAAAAGGCCAAGAAACTCCGGCAATACGGAGAGCGAGGTGTCGACCATTTCTATCAACCGCACGTTAATAAATGCGATCAGGCCAATACCCAGCGCGGCGCTGGCAAGGCTTAACGCCATAACGGCGATGAAGGGCCAGCGATACTGACGCCAGACGAGGAGAAGTAGTTGCATGCAGGCAATCCGGACAATAAAAATCAGCCAGCAGTGTAAACTGCCCTGCGCGGACATCAAGAATAATTCTTATTTTAGTTTATTCATCCCCGCCTGACGGAAGGTCAGATTAAAGCGGTACTCACCCGTGAGGGGGTGGACGCCGGGTTTCAACGGCTGAATTCCGTGATAATAAAGCCGCGATTCCCTGCCCCACACCACCACATCGCCATGTTCCAGCATGATGCGTTTGAGCGGATCGTTGCGGCGTAATCCCCCAAACTGGAAGACGGCGGGCAGACCTAACGATACCGAGACGATAGGCGCGCGCAGATCGGGTTCATCCTTATCCTGATGCAGCGAGAGCTTTGCGCCAACGGCATAGCGGTTAATCAGGCAGGCATCCGGCCGAAAGTCAGGATACTCGGCTGCCACGGCGGCCTCATGGCAAAGCGCCTGAAAAACCGCAGGCATCGGAGGCCAGGGCTGGCCGGTCGCAGGATCGTTCGGGGCATACAGATAGCCCCGCTCGTTCGTCGCCCAGCCCAGTTCGCCGCAGTTGGCCATGGCCACCGACATGGTGTAGCCGCCCGGCGTCACCATATGGCGAAACGGTGAAACCGCTGTGACCTCTTCAATTCCGGCAAGCAACGCCTCCGCACGGGAGAGAGCAAAGCGACGCAGGATAACCGCCCCCGGCACAAGCGGCTCCTGCCAGGGTTCAGCATCCGCAAAAAGATCGAGCATTATCCCTCCCGGCGTTTCGCCTCACGTTTCAGTAATAGCGCTTTTCGCGCCGTTCCCCAGCGGTAGCCCGACAGCACGCCGTCGTTGCGAACCACGCGATGACAGGGGATCACAATTGCCAGCGTGTTTGCCGCACAGGCTCCGGCAACGGCGCGTACCGCCCTGGGCTGGCCAATCGCCTGCGCCACCTGCTGGTAACTTGCCGTTTCGCCGCAGGGAATGTTGCGAAGTGCCTGCCAGACGCGCTGCTGGAAAGCGGTTCCACGAATATCCAGCGGCAGCGCAAGCGGTACATCGCGGTGATCGATACTGGCAATCACCTGCTTGACCCGCTGTGCGAAATCCTCTTCCAGCGGCGCATGCGCTGCTTTTGGAAAATGCGCGGCAAGCTCTTCGGCTAATTCTTCATCACTGTCACCCAGCAGGATCGCGCAGATCCCCCGCTCGCTTTCCGCAACCAGACAGCGTCCTAACGAGCAGTCGCTGATGGCATAACGCACTGCCGCATCCCCTTTGCGGTACTGCTTCGCCGTCATGCCCAGCGCATCGTTGGCTTTACGATAATAGCTGCTGCTGTCGGGAAATCCCGCCGCCAGCACGGCGTCGGTAATTTTGTCTCCCTGCGCAAGCGCGGTGCGCAGACGCTGACCCCGCGCAGCCTGCTGCCAGGCTTTTGGCGTCATGCCGGTCACGGCTTTAAACAGACGGTGAAAATGGAAAGGACTCATGGCGACCTGCTCCGCCAGCTTCTCCAGGGTTAACGCAGGATCCTGCTCCAGAAGCCGGCAGGCATGTTCCACTTTTGCCAGCTTCTGCGCCTGCGGATCGCGTTTGTCCGGCATGCAGCGCTTGCACGGGCGAAACCCTGCCTGAACGGCATGCCGGGCATCAGGATAAAAACGGACATTTTTACGCAGCGCGTGGCGGGCGCGACATGACGGACGGCAGAATATACCCGTCGTCTGCACGGCGAAGACAAACTGATCGTCAGCGAGCGGATCGCGGGCCAGCACGGCCTGCCAGCGATCCTCATCGGTTATTAAGGTTGGGTTTTTCATGATCGGCTCCTCGTATAAGCATACATAGAGCGTGCCTGAGCGCCACCGATAAAAAACCCGCAACCTTGCTTTTTAATTTTTGTCGCTGACCAGGAAACTATTGAACTGCGGCGAGCTCCAGGTTTTAAACCCGTCGCCCTCTTTAACAATCATATAAACCGCCAGCCCTTCCTGACGGACCACCTCTTTAGCTTTTTCCGGGCCGAGAACCATTAACCCGGTATCCCAGGCATCCGCTTCCAGCGCGGTGGGGGCAATGACCGTCACTGAGACCAGATTATGCGTGATGGGGCGCCCGGTCTGCGGATCGATAACATGTGAAATACGCTTCCCGTCAAGCTCGTAATAGTTACGATAGCTTCCGGATGTACTGATGCCATGTCCGTTGATATCCACTATCGCCTGCACGGCATTTTGCCGATCGGTTGGTTTTTGAATCGCTACGCGCCACGGCTTATCGCTGGCGTTCATGCCCCGGCTGACCAGCGCGCCGCCAACCGAGACCAGATAACGGGAAATGCCTTCCTGCGCCATCAGTGCAGCAAGATGATCCGCCGCATAGCCTTCCCCGACCGTTGACAGATCGACAAACAGATCGGGAATATCTTTTTGCAGGTACTGCTGCCCGTACTGGTTGATCACCGTCAGATGCTGCAGCCCCGTTCGGGCGCGGGCGTCATCAATGGCCGCCTGTTCAGGCGTCTTCACCGGCTGTTTATTCGGGCCAAATCCCCAGAGGTTCACCAGAGGGCCGACGGTCACATCCATCGCCCCGTTAGTTTTGTAACCCACGCGTATGGATTCAGTCACGATATCGGCCATCGCCTCGCTCACCGGCCACAGAGAGGTACTGGTGGAGAGATTAAAGCGCATCAGCGCCGAGTCATTTTTATAGGTTGAGAGCAGCTGATCATCGGCGTCCAGCTGCGCCTGAATTTTGCCGCGAAGCTCATCCGTGCGAGTTTTATCGAGGTTCATCACGCTGACGCGCCAGAAGGTTCCCATCGTTTTGCCTTCGAGCACCGTCGCGGCGGGTGCGTCGGTTTTCGCCACGGGCGCGGGATCGTCACACGCGGTCAGGAAAAAAAGCATAGCCAGAAAGCTGGCGCGTAAAAAAGTCATGTCCATTCATTATTATCCTCATGCCAGGGCGGCAAGAGTACACCAAAACGGGTAAGTAGTGAGAATCGGGGAAGCACAAAAAAGGGGCCATCAGGCCCCTTACGTCACACGATAAAGCGATTAGAACTGGTAAACCAGGCCCAGCGCTACGATATCGTCAGTACCGATACCCGCCTGACGGGTGAATTCATTTTCATCAACCAGGTTGATTTTGTAATCCACATAGGTGGACATGTTTTTGTTGAAGTAGTAAGTCGCACCAACGTCAACATATTTCAGCAGATCCTGATCGCCGTAACCTTCGATGTCTTTGCCTTTAGACTGCAGGTAGGCCACGGATGGACGCAGACCGAAGTCGAACTGGTACTGAGCAACCACTTCGAAGTTCTGCGCTTTGTTAGCAAAACCGTAAGCGGTAGTCGGGCTGTCGCCATTAGAGGTACCGAAACGGGTTGCGTTGTAGGTCTGGGAGTACTGCGCTGCCAGATAGATGTTGTTGGCATCGTATTTCAGGCCGCCAGAATAGACTTCTGCGTTATCGCCATGACCGTAAACGCTTGCACCGTTCTGATCGGCGGTACGTTTGGAGGAGGACATTGCGCCACCTACGCTGAAGCCTTCGCCCAGGTTATAGGTCACGGAAGCACCGTAGCCGTCGCCGTTCTGTTTCAGCAGGCTGCGTCCACCCACGTTTTCACCGCTTACGCTGCCGTTTTTACCCTGATACTGCAGAGCAAAGTTCAGACCATCCACCAGACCAAAGAAGTCCTGGTTACGGTAGGTCGCAACGCCGTTAGCACGGGACTGCAGGAAGTTGTCTGCGCCGTAGGTATCGCCACCAAATTCTGGCAGAACGTCAGTCCAGGAGGTTACGTCGTAGATTACGCCGTAGTTACGACCGTAATCGAAAGAACCCGCGTCACCGAATTTCAGACCCGCAAACGCCACACGCGTCCATGCATCATTTTCGCTTTCGGAGGTGTTGCCCTGGATCTGGTATTCCCACTGGCCGTAGCCGGTCAGCTGATCGTTAACCTGAGTTTCGCCCTTGAAGCCGAGACGCATGTAGGTCTGGTCGCCGTCGGCACCCTTGTCGTCAGAGAAATAGTGCAGACCATCAACTTTACCGTACAGATCTAATTTGTTGCCATCTTTGTTATAAATTTCGGCCGCATTTGCTGCGCCTGCCACCAGGAGTGCTGGTACCAGGAGGGACAGTACTTTAACTTTCATTTTATTAACCCTCTGTTATATGCCTTATAATTGCCACTGCTTACTGGTTAACCCTCATTAACCAGTCGGCAATTTCATTCTCCGCAAAATTACAGAATAATCCAATGCGAATATGATACGAAAACTTTGAAGATGTTTCATTTATCTATCAACATGTTTCAAAATGTAAATATCAAGGAACTTTTACAAAGCACAAATAGCTTAGAAAATTAGCACTTATAATCAAACGTAAAATAGACCACATATAAATCAATAGGTTACAATAAAATCCGTTACAGCACTGAATGACAAAACAAGATCGCACCTAATCTCTAAAATAACTCTCGCTATCATCATTAACTTTATTTATTACCGTCATTCAATTTTGAATGTCTGTTTATCCCTAATTGAGCCGAATGCTTCGCATTCGGTTTTTTTTTACCTTTCTTTACGTAACTTCTCATTTCTTGTGCTACCGATCCGAAATTGTAACGACTATTAACTAATTTCTCACCGGCTATCCTTCTCTGGCACGCAAATGATATAGCGCTTAATTTCTTGTTAATTCGTGCTATTTGCTGGCTTAGCGCACTTATTATTTGTACGCGCACGGCGAGTTTGTACACGTTTATTGCTCCATCCACCGCCGATATTGTCCAGTGAAAAAGTCGCCTCTTCCCGGACAGTGGCGCTGGAAATTCAGTTATTACCCTTTATACTGCCCTATCGCCACAGAGCACGACCACAACGGGTTAAAGATATCAATGAGTCAGACTGAAACCACCGCCCCGAGCAAATTCTCCCTCCTTCCCGGGAGCATCACCCGTTTCTTTCTTCTTTTGATCGTTGTGCTGTTAGTGACCATGGGGGTGATGGTACAAAGCGCGGTTAATGCATGGCTGAAGGATAAGAGCTATCAGGTCGTCGATATCACCCACGCCGTCCATAAGCGCATAGATACCTGGCGCTACGCCACATGGCAGATTTACGACAATATCGCGGCCGCGCCTGCCTCCTCGTCCGGAGATGGACTTCAGGAGACGCGGCTTAAGCAGGATGTCTATTACCTCGAAAAACCGCAGCGTAAAACCGAGGCGCTTATTTTTGGCTCTCACGACAGCGCGACGCTTGAGATGACGCAGCGTATTTCGACCTATCTGGATACCCTCTGGGGTGCCGAAACGGTGCCATGGTCGATGTACTATCTGAACGGTCAGGACAACAGCATGATCCTGATCTCAACGCTGCCGTTAAAAGATCTCTCTTCCGGTTTTAAAGAGACCACCGTGGGCAGCATCGTCGATTCTCGCCGGGCAGAGATGCTGCAACAGGCGAATGCGCTTGATGAACGTGAGAGCTTCTCTTCTCTGCGCCGTCTGGCATGGCAAAACGGTCATTATTTTACTCTGCGCACCACGTTCAACCAGCCAGGACATCTGGCGACGGTGGTCGCCTTCGATTTACCGATAAATGATTTAATCCCACCGGACATGCCGCTCGATAGTTTCCGTCTGGAGCCCGACAGCAGCACTCAGAACATGCGTGCGGCATCTGACAAAGAGGCCGCAGAGAGCGTATCGATCTCCTTTAACGGCTCGAAAATCGAAATTGCCTCATCCCTGAACTCGACCGGTATGCGGCTGGTGTGGCAGGTGCCGTTTGGCACGCTGCTGCTGGATACCCTGCAAAATATCCTGCTGCCTCTATTGCTGAATATCGGTCTGCTGGCGCTGGCCCTGTTTGGGTACAGCACCTTCCGTTTCCAGTCGGGGCGTCAAAGCGACGCATCTGCGGTTCCTGCCGGCACCAGCAATGAGCTGCGCGTATTACGCGCGCTGAATGAAGAGATTGTTTCCGTGCTGCCGCTTGGGGTCTTAGTTCACGACCAGGAAGCGAATCGCACGGTGATGAGCAACAAAATTGCCGACCATCTGCTGCCGCATCTTAACCTGCAGAACATCACCACCATGGCGGATCAGCACCAGGGGGTGATTCAGGCCACCATCAACAATGAACTGTACGAGATCCGCCAGTTCCGCAGCCAGGTGGCTCCACGCACGCAAATCTTCATCATCCGCGATCAGGATCGCGAAGTGCTGGTGAATAAAAAGCTCAAGCAGGCGCAAAGGCTGTATGAGAAAAACCAGCAGGGGCGCGCCGCATTTATGCAGAACATTGGCGATGCCTTCAAGCAGCCGTTAAAAACGCTGGCGACCCAGGCGGCGGCGTTAAATACGTCAGAAAGCCACCAGCTTGCCTGTCAGGCCGACTCGCTGGTCAGAATGGTTGATGAGATCCAGCTGGCGAACATGCTGGAGAATGATTTCTGGAAGGGAACGCCAAGCCTTTTCTCTATTCAGGCTCTGATTGATGAAGTGGTTCCGGAAGTCCTGCCCGTGATTAAGCGCAAAGGTCTGCAGCTGCTGATCAATAACAATCTCCCGGCAAATGACGAACGCCACGGCGATCGTGAAGCGCTGCGCCGCATACTGTTGATGATTATTCAGTACGCGGTGACTACCACGCAGATTGGCAAGATCACCCTTGAAGTCAGTACGGAAGAGTCGGCAGAAGACCGCCTGACGTTCCGCATCCTGGACACTGGTGAAGGCGTCACCACGAGTGAAATTGATAATCTGCACTTCCCGTTCCTGAATGACACACAAAGCGATCGCTACGGCAAGGCAAATGCCCTTACCTTCTGGCTATGCGATCAGCTGGCGCGTAAGCTCGGCGGCCATCTCAATATCAAGGCCCGCGAATCCCTCGGCACCCGCTATTCTCTGCACGTGAAAATGGCCGCCAATCCCCAGGAAGAAGATGAAGAACGTCTGCTCGATGATGTCGTGGTGATGGTCGATGTAACGTCGAACGAGATCCGCAATATTGTCGTACGCCAGCTAGAAAACTGGGGTGCGGCCTGCATCACGCCGGATGAAAGACTTGCAAGTCAAGAATTTGATCTGTTTTTAACTGATAATCCGTCTAATCTTACTGCCTCCGGCTTGCTTTTAAGCGATGATGAGTCAGGCGTGCGGAAAATCGGCCCTGGCCAGCTGCGCGTCAACTTTAATATAAGCAATGCGATGCAGGAAGCTGTACTACAACTAATAGAAGAGCAGCTGGCGCAGGAAGAGATAGCGGAATCCCCGCTTGGCGGTAATGAAAATGCCGAGCTTCACGCCAGCGGATACTATTCGCTCTTTGTTGATACAGTACCAGATGATGTTAAGCGGTTGTATACTGAGTCCGCTGCGAATGATTTTGCAGCGCTGGCACAGACAGCACACCGGCTTAAAGGGGTGTTTGCCATGCTTAATCTGGTTCCCGGCAAGCAGTTATGTGAAACGCTGGAACATCTAATTCGTGAGAAAGATGCCTCTGGCATTGAAAAATACATCAGCGACATTGACGCCTACGTCAAAAGCTTGCTGTAGCAAGGTAGCCTTATACATGAACAATATGAACGTAATTATTGCCGATGACCATCCGATTGTACTGTTCGGTATTCGCAAATCACTTGAACAGATCGAGTGGGTGAATGTAGTCGGTGAATTTGAAGACTCTACAGCACTGATCAATAACCTCCCAAAGCTTGATGCACACGTGCTCATTACCGACCTCTCCATGCCTGGAGACAAATACGGTGATGGGATCACGCTCATCAAATATATTAAACGTCACTTCCCGGATATCTCGATCATTGTTCTGACCATGAACAACAACCCGGCGATCCTGAGCGCGGTACTGGATCTGGACATCGAAGGGATTGTGCTGAAACAGGGTGCACCGACCGATCTGCCAAAAGCGCTCGCAGCGCTGCAGAAAGGCAAGAAGTTCACGCCTGAAAGCGTTTCTCGTCTGCTGGAAAAAATCAGCGCGGGTGGCTACGGTGACAAACGCCTGTCTCCGAAAGAGAGTGAAGTTCTGCGCCTGTTCGCAGAAGGTTTCCTGGTGACCGAGATTGCCAAGAAGCTGAACCGCAGTATTAAAACCATCAGCAGCCAGAAGAAATCAGCGATGATGAAGCTGGGCGTGGACAACGATATTGCACTGCTGAACTATCTCTCCTCCGTCACGCTGAGCGCAACGGACAAGGATTGATCCCGACGGGTGTGCGGCCTGATGCCCTCACCCCATCCCTCTCCCACCGGGAGAGGGGGAAAAACATAAAAGGCCCTTGCGGGCCTTTTTTATATTCTGGTTTTTCTCACGCGCTCCGCGTAAATCGACAAGGTCTGCTTCAGCACGTCCAGCGTCACCGGTTTGGACAGACAGCTGTCCATCCCTGACTCAAGACAGCGCTGCTTCTCTTCCGCCAGCGCGTTCGCCGTTACGCCCACCACCGGCAACGTCAGGCCAAGCTGCCGGATGCGCTGCGTCAGACGGTAGCCGTCCATGTTAGGCATGTTGACGTCACTCAGCACGATATCAATATGATTCTTACTCAGCACGTTCAGCGCATCCACGCCGTCATTGGCGGTTTTGCACTGATAGCCCAGCGATCCAAGCTGGTCAGCCAGCAGGCGACGGTTAATTGGATGGTCATCCACCACCAGAATCATCATATCGTCATTCACCGACGCCAGAGACTCCGGTGACGGCAATCCGCCCGCGCCGTCGCTCTCTTCCAGTTCCACTTTGTAGATGCGCGCCAGCAGGCTCAACAGCTCGTGTGGGGTTGCGACACTGTGTACCCATTCTCCTGGCGCACGCTCAACCGGGATACCGATGTGCCGACGGCAGAAGAGCACTGACCCTCTCCCCTGCCAAGGAAGCTCCAGCATCTCGTCGGCGATCAGCACATCGTCCACGTCCGGCGTTTGACCTTCATAGCGGCACACCCTCACGCCGCTGTGGGTAAGCAGCGCCGTCAGATAGTCATTCAGCGAGGCGTTATGCACCGCCAGCCAGCAGCGCTTGTCGCTCAGCCCGTCTACCGTCGCTTTAGCCGGATATTGCGCCGAATAAAGCGGAATGCGAATGGTGAACTGGCTGCCCATGCCGGGCTCGGTATCCACGGAGATATCGCCGTCCATCATGCTGACGAGCTTCTCACAAATCGCCAGCCCCAGTCCGGTTCCCTGGAAGTTACGCTGCACGCCGGTACCGACCTGGAAGAACGGGTCGAACAGACGAACCACCTCCTTCGCCGGGATGCCGACCCCCGTGTCGCGCACGCGAATGCTCAGGTAATCTCCTGCCCGGCAGACGTGCAACACAATACAGCCGGTATCGGTGAATTTGATGGCGTTGCTGAGCAGGTTAGAGATGACCTGCTGCAGGCGCATCGGATCGCCGTGCAGCGTCAGCGGCACGTCCGGTTCGATAAAGCAGTAGAGCCCCAGCTGTTTACGCACGACCAGCGGCAGATAGTTGGCGCTGATGTGGTTCATCACCTCGCGCGGTGAGAATTCCCGCGGCTCAATTTTCAGCTGCTCAGACTCAATTTTAGAGAAGTCGAGAATATCGCTAATGATTTTCAGCAGCAGGCTGGAGGAGTTGTTCATCGCCGTCACCAGTCTGTCGACTCCTTTCGGCAATTCCTTCGTCTGCAGCAGATCGAGGTTACCGATAATCCCGTACAGCGGCGTACGCAGCTCGTGGCTTACGGTCGCAAGGAACATGGATTTCGACTGACTCGCCTGCTCTGCGGCCTGCGCCATCTCCTGTAACGACTCTTCCATTTTCACGCGTGCGGAAACATCCACCAGCACGCAAATCGCCACGTTTTCATTGCGATAGCGGGAATGCACGAAGCTGATCTGCAGATTGGTGTGCGTACTGGTCAACACGTCGACGAAGTTAACCTGCTGGCCGCAGATAATTTGCGTCAGCCTCTGCCGGTCTTCATGCGTCAGCATATTCAGGTAGTTATGCGCCAGTTCATTACTCAGGATATTGGTTCCGTCCTGGGTACGCAGAATACAGATCCCCACCGGCGCCGAGGCGACAATCTTGCGGTTAAACTGCTCGTGTTCCTCGAGCCGCTGGGCGTCGCTTTCTGCGGGAATAAAGATTTTCCGCTCATACATGCGCGCCAGCGTGAACAGAGCGCCCCCCGCCAGCAGGTTCAGCAGAATCGCATTCATGATAAGAATGCGTATCCGCTCAAGCACCATATCCACCGGCAGCGAATAGACGATACTCAGCGACGAAGGCGGCAGGCTCTTCTTCAGGACCAGCTCGCGGAAACCCGAGGTATAGCCAAACCACGACCGCTCCTGCATCCAGTGTGGTTCGACGTTTAGACGGTTATCGGGCCCGGCAAGCGAGATCAGTTGATGACCATTTTCATCCAGAATGGTCACCCCCATTGGCAGGCTCCCCGGGGTGAAGAAGTTCTCCATGCGAATGGTCTGCTCAATCCCCATCAGCGCCTGCAGGCGATTGCCCAGATAGACCGGCGTCAGGGCGTAAAAATAGCCCACGCCCGGGCGCGGACCCTGGCTAACCCAGAAGATGTTATTCCCGCGCTCGTCCTGCGGCGCATTGCGGTATTTCACAATACGTTCATGCAGGCTTTTCAGCGCATCATCACGCTCAACGGGCACATCGCGCAGGCCAAAGTCAGCCATGCAAAGATTCTCGCTGCCAATCAGGAAGACGCGGTTCAGGTCATAGGCGGCGGAGAAATTGTCGCGCCAGTAGCGCATAAACCAGGCAAGGGATTCCAGCGACCCGCGCCAGGTATTGCTCATGGTGGAGCAATCGGAATCCGGGAACAGCGGCTGGAAGTCCGGGACCTCGGTTTTGTCATCACGCCCGCGAAGCGCAAGGATGCCGTTTTCCGCCGTCAGACGATTTTCGGCAATATACTTCAACTCCTTCATGACGTCAGACGTTCGCTGAATGTAGCGCTGGGCCTGGTCGGAGCTTAAGTTAAACTCCTGGCGGATCTCCGCTTCTTTCTGGTGCAGGGCGTTAACGATGTAAAACACCGAGAACAAGGCCACCAGCAGCCAAAGCAGGAGCGCCAGCGCCCGAAACAGATAGCGAGAGACTTTCAGCGTAGTACGAAAGGAGACGAGGTATTTCAAGGGGGCGAGGCTCCGCCGTCGGGGTCAAAAGAATGTGGTTAAGGTAGCGGTAAACGCGCCAGGTCGCAACGTTCACTTATCTGCTAATGCAAAAGAAAAGGGCCGGAATCCGGCCCTTTTTTGCATCAGGAGGCATTACTCGTCAGCGTCATCCGCTACGTCATCGTCGGTGTCGGCTTCCGGCGCGATATCATCATCGCCTTCCGCAACGCTGCCGTCGATGGAGTCGAGCTCTTCGTCATCCACCGGCTCGGCAACGCGCTGCAGACCCACCACGTTTTCATCTTCCGCTGTACGGATGAGGATCACGCCCTGGGTGTTACGACCCACCACGCTGATCTCAGACACGCGGGTACGCACCAGCGTACCGGCATCGGTGATCATCATGATCTGGTCCGCATCGTCCACCTGCACCGCGCCTACAACGGAACCGTTGCGCTCGGTCACCTTGATGGAGATAACGCCCTGGGTGCCGCGAGACTTGGTTGGGTATTCCCCTTCCGCCGTACGTTTACCGTAACCATTCTGCGTCACGGTCAGGATAGCCCCTTCACCGCGCGGAATAATCAGAGAAACAACGCTGTCTTCGCCAGCCAGCTTGATACCACGCACGCCCGTAGCGGTACGGCCCATTGCACGGACGGCGTCTTCTTTGAAGCGCACCACTTTACCGGCCGCAGAGAACAGCATGACTTCATCAGATCCCGAGGTCAGATCCACGCCAATCAGCTCGTCGCCTTCGTTCAGGTTCACGGCGATAATACCGGCAGAACGCGGACGGCTGAATTCGGTCAGCGCGGTTTTCTTCACGGTACCGCTGGCGGTCGCCATAAAGACGTTCACGCCCTCTTCGTACTCGCGTACCGGCAGAATAGCGGTGATACGTTCGTTCGCTTCCAGCGGCAGCAGGTTAACGATTGGACGACCACGCGCGCCGCGGCTTGCTTCCGGCAGCTGATAGACTTTCATCCAGTACAGACGACCGCGGCTGGAGAAGCAGAGGATCGTGTCGTGGGTGTTCGCCACCAGCAGGCGGTCAATAAAGTCTTCTTCTTTAATACGTGCTGCAGATTTGCCTTTACCGCCACGACGCTGTGCTTCGTAGTCCGTTAACGGCTGATACTTCACGTAGCCCTGGTGAGACAGGGTCACAACAACGTCTTCCTGGTTGATCAGGTCTTCGATGTTGATGTCCGCGCTGTTGGCGGTGATTTCGGTGCGGCGCTCGTCGCCGAACTGATCGCGGACCAGCTCCAGCTCTTCGCGGATCACTTCCATCAGGCGCTCTGCGCTGCCCAGAATGTGCAGCAGCTCAGCAATCTGTTCCAGCAGCTCTTTGTATTCGTCGAGCAGTTTTTCATGCTCAAGGCCGGTCAGTTTCTGCAGACGCAGATCCAGAATCGCCTGGGCCTGCTGTTCCGTCAGGTAGTACTGACCGTCACGCACGCCGAATTCAGGTTCCAGCCACTCAGGACGCGCCGCGTCATCGCCCGCACGTTCCAGCATCGCGGCGACGTTGCCCAGATCCCACGGACGGGAAATCAGCGCAGTTTTCGCTTCTGCCGGGGTTGGCGCACGACGGATCAGTTCGATGATCGGGTCGATGTTGGCCAGCGCAACCGCCAGCGCTTCAAGGATGTGCGCACGATCGCGCGCTTTGCGCAGTTCGAAGATGGTACGACGGGTCACCACTTCACGGCGGTGACGGACGAACGCGCTCAGGATCTCTTTCAGGTTCATGATCTTCGGCTGACCATGGTGCAGCGCAACCATGTTGATACCGAAGGAGACCTGAAGCTGAGTCTGGGAGTACAGGTTGTTCAGGACGACCTCACCCACCGCGTCGCGTTTGATCTCAATCACGATGCGCATACCGTCTTTGTCAGACTCGTCACGCAGCGCGCTGATGCCTTCAACACGTTTTTCTTTTACCAGCTCGGCGATTTTTTCAATCAGACGCGCTTTGTTCACCTGATACGGGATCTCGTGAACAATAATGGTTTCACGGCCGGTTTTAGCATCCGCTTCCACTTCGGCGCGGGCACGGATGTAAATCTTGCCGCGGCCGGTACGGTACGCTTCTTCAATGCCGCGACGACCGTTGATGATCGCCGCCGTCGGGAAGTCCGGGCCCGGAATGTGTGTCATCAGCCCTTCAATGCTGATGTCTTCATCGTCGATATAGGCCAGGCAGCCGTTGATCACTTCCGTGATGTTGTGCGGCGGAATGTTGGTTGCCATACCGACCGCGATACCGGAAGAACCGTTAACCAACAGGTTCGGGATCTTGGTTGGCATCACATCTGGGATGCGCTCGGTGCCGTCGTAGTTATCGACGAAATCAACGGTCTCTTTTTCCAGGTCGGCCATCAGCTCATGAGCGATTTTCGACATACGGATTTCCGTATAACGCATCGCCGCAGCGGAGTCGCCGTCGACTGAACCAAAGTTACCCTGACCATCTACCAGCATGTAGCGCAAGGAGAATGGCTGCGCCATACGAACGATGGTGTCATAAACGGCGGTATCACCATGCGGGTGATATTTACCGATGACGTCACCGACGACGCGGGCAGATTTTTTATAGGCTTTATTCCAGTCATTGCCCAATACGTTCATGGCGTATAGTACGCGACGGTGTACCGGCTTCAGGCCATCGCGGACGTCCGGCAGCGCACGGCCAACAATGACCGACATCGCATAGTCCAGATAGGAGCTCTTCAGCTCTTCCTCGATGTTAACCGGTGTAATTTCTCTCGCAAGGTCGCTCATCTAACCGCTATCCCTCTACTGTATCCCGGATTCAAAGGTCGCAAATTATAACACAGCCGAGGTGATTGAGGTAAACCTATACGCTTTATTCACGGGGATTGCCTGATATACTCCTTTGTCTTGCTAAATAAGGAGTAAAAGCGCCCATGAATGCCGAAAAATCCCCGATGGCTCACAACGTTGACCACGAAGAGATTGCCAAATTTGAAGCGGTGGCGTCCCGCTGGTGGGATCTCGAAGGTGAGTTCAAACCGCTGCATCGCATTAATCCGCTGCGTCTGGGCTATATCGCGGAGCGTTCCGGCGGCCTGTTCGGTAAGAAAGTGCTCGACGTCGGCTGCGGCGGCGGCATCCTCGCGGAAAGCATGGCGCGCGAAGGGGCGAACGTCACGGGCCTGGATATGGGCTTTGAACCTCTGCAGGTTGCCCGTCTTCATGCGCTGGAGTCTGGCATACAGGTAGACTACGTGCAGGAAACCGTGGAAGAACACGCGGCAAAACACGCCCATCAGTACGATGTGGTGACCTGCATGGAGATGCTGGAGCACGTACCCGATCCGCAGTCGGTGGTACATGCCTGTGCAAAACTGGTGAAGCCGGGCGGCCAAGTCTTCTTCTCAACCATCAACCGTAACGGTAAAGCGTGGCTGATGGCCGTCGTTGGCGCGGAGTATGTACTGCGCATGGTGCCGAAAGGGACGCACGACGTGAAGAAATTCATCAAGCCTGCGGAGCTGTTAAGCTGGGTTGACCAGACGTGGCTCAAAGAGCAGCACATCACCGGCCTGCACTACAATCCGCTAACCAATAAATTCAAACTCGCACCGGGCGTTGATGTTAACTATATGTTGCACACAACCGCCAAAAACGACTAACGTCATTCGTTATTCTTATAAAGATTGCGCGACATCATGTTGCGCAATTCTGACCTCCCGTTGAAGAAATCAGCACTCGATCAAATTTTGAATTTTTTTTCTTAATTATTGACATGTCTTCCAGGCCTTACGGTACGAGGACTTAGCCTTTTTTACCCTTTCACAACCTCAATTTAACGCCAAAATCAACCCTTGTGCTGAAAAGATTCGATACTAGAATACTCACCATATAGCGTTTTTCTTATCGCAAACCCCCTACATGTAGTATTTATCCACAGAGTTAGTCACAAGACGGATCTGTGGATAAACGGGGGATATTTTTTATTTCACGGACAGGTAAAACCCACATGAATCAGAGTCTGCTGGTGACAAAGCGCGACGGTACTACCGAGCGTATCAATCTGGACAAAATCCATCGAGTTCTCGACTGGGCAGCAGAAGGACTGAACAACGTATCTATCTCCCAGGTTGAACTGCGCTCCCACATTCAGTTCTACGACGGCATCAAAACGTCTGATATCCACGAAACGATCATTAAAGCAGCGGCAGACCTCATCTCCCGCGAAGCACCGGATTATCAGTACCTCGCTGCACGTCTGGCGATTTTCCACCTGCGTAAAAAAGCCTACGGCCAGTTTGAGCCGCCGAAGCTTTACGATCACGTGGTGAAAATGGTTGAGCTGGGCAAATACGACACGCATCTGCTGGAAGACTATACGGAAGAAGAGTTCGAGCAGATGAACGGGTTTATCGATCACTGGCGCGACATGAACTTCTCCTACGCGGCGGTGAAGCAGCTCGAAGGCAAATACCTGGTTCAGAACCGTGTAACCGGTGAGATCTACGAAAGCGCCCAGTTCCTCTACATTCTGGTGGCAGCCTGCCTGTTCTCTAACTACCCGCGTGACACCCGTCTGGATTACGTGAAGCGTTTCTACGATGCGGTATCCACGTTCAAGATTTCTCTGCCGACGCCGATCATGTCTGGCGTGCGTACCCCAACCCGTCAGTTCAGCTCCTGCGTACTGATCGAGTGTGGTGACAGCCTGGATTCAATCAACGCCACCTCCAGCGCCATCGTGAAATACGTCTCCCAGCGTGCCGGTATCGGCATCAACGCCGGTCGCATCCGTGCGCTGGGCAGCCCGATTCGCGGCGGTGAAGCGTTCCACACCGGCTGTATCCCGTTCTATAAACACTTCCAGACGGCCGTAAAATCCTGCTCACAGGGCGGCGTGCGCGGCGGTGCTGCGACCCTGTTCTACCCGATGTGGCACCTGGAAGTGGAAAGCCTGCTGGTTCTGAAAAACAACCGAGGCGTGGAAGGCAACCGCGTGCGTCACATGGACTACGGCGTGCAGATCAACAAGCTGATGTACACCCGTCTGCTGAAAGGCGAAGACATCACCCTGTTCAGCCCGTCCGACGTCCCGGGCCTGTATGACGCGTTCTTTGCCGATCAGGACGAGTTCGAGCGTCTGTACACCAAATACGAAAAAGACGACAGCATCCGTAAGCAGCGCGTGAAGGCAGTAGACCTGTTCTCCCTGATGATGCAGGAACGTGCCTCTACCGGCCGTATCTACATCCAGAACGTTGACCACTGCAACACCCACAGCCCGTTTGATCCGGTGGTTGCGCCAGTGCGCCAGTCTAACCTGTGCCTGGAGATCGCCCTGCCGACCAAACCGCTGGAAGACGTGAACGACGAAAACGGCGAAATCGCGCTGTGTACGCTGTCCGCGTTCAACCTGGGCGCGATTAAGAGCCTGGACGAGCTGGAAGAGCTGGCCGTGCTGGCGGTTCGTGCGCTCGACGCCCTTCTGGACTACCAGGATTATCCAATCCCGGCCGCTAAACGCGGTGCGATGGGCCGCCGTACCCTGGGTATCGGCGTGATCAACTTCGCCTACTGGCTGGCGAAAAACGGCAAGCGTTACTCTGACGGCAGCGCCAACAACCTGACGCACCAGACGTTCGAAGCGATTCAGTACTACCTGATGAAAGCGTCCAACGAGCTGGCGAAAGAGCAAGGCGCGTGCCCGTGGTTCAACGAAACCACCTACGCGAAAGGCATTCTGCCAATCGACACCTACAAGAAAGACCTGGATGCGATTGTCAGCGAGCCGCTGCACCTCGACTGGGAAGGCCTGCGCGAGTCCATCAAGACTCACGGCCTGCGTAACTCCACGCTCTCTGCCCTGATGCCGTCTGAGACCTCTTCGCAGATCTCTAACGCCACCAACGGTATTGAGCCACCGCGCGGCCACGTCAGCATCAAAGCGTCGAAAGACGGCGTGCTGCGTCAGGTGGTACCGGATTACGAGACGCTGGGTGACAACTACGAGCTGCTGTGGGAAATGCCAAACAACGACGGCTACCTGCAGCTGGTGGGTATCATGCAGAAGTTTATCGACCAGTCGATCTCTGCCAATACAAACTATGACCCGACGCGCTTCCCGTCAGGCAAGGTCCCGATGCAGCAACTGCTGAAAGACCTGCTCACCGCCTACAAATTTGGCGTGAAAACCCTGTACTATCACAACACCCGTGATGGTGCGGAAGACGCGCAGGACGACCTGGTACCGTCAATTCAGGACGATGGCTGCGAAAGCGGCGCATGTAAGATCTAATGAAGGGCGGGGATATCCCCGCCTTTATTTCGTAAGACAGGACACACTCATGGCATATACCACCTTTTCACAGACGAAAAACGACCAGCTCAAAGAGCCGATGTTCTTCGGCCAGCCGGTCAACGTGGCACGCTACGATCAGCAAAAATATGACATCTTCGAAAAGCTGATTGAAAAGCAACTCTCCTTCTTCTGGCGTCCGGAAGAAGTGGACGTATCCCGCGACCGTATTGACTACCAGTCGCTGCCGGATCACGAAAAACATATCTTCATCAGCAACCTGAAGTACCAGACGCTGCTGGACTCTATTCAGGGACGTAGCCCTAACGTGGCGCTGCTGCCGCTGATCTCGATTCCTGAGCTGGAGACCTGGGTGGAAACCTGGGCATTCTCCGAGACCATTCACTCCCGCTCTTACACGCACATTATCCGCAATATCGTGAACGATCCGGCGGTGGTGTTTGACGATATCGTCACCAACGAGCAGATCCAGAAGCGCGCGGAAGGCATTGCCCACTACTACGACGAGCTGATCGAGATGACCAGCTACTGGCACCTGCTGGGCGAAGGCACCCACCACGTGGATGGTAAAACCATCACCGTGAACCTGCGCGCGCTGAAAAAGCAGCTGTACCTGTGCCTGATGAGCGTCAACGCTCTGGAAGCGATCCGCTTCTATGTCAGCTTCGCCTGCTCCTTCGCCTTTGCCGAGCGCAAGCTGATGGAAGGCAACGCCAAAATCATCCGTCTGATTGCCCGTGATGAAGCCCTGCACCTGACCGGCACCCAGCACATGCTGAACCTGCTGCGCAGCGGTACGGACGATCCGGAGATGGCTGAAATCGCTGAAGAGTGCAAGCAGGAGTGCTACGACCTGTTCGTGCTGGCCGCTCAGCAGGAGAAAGAGTGGGCAGACTACCTGTTCCGCGACGGCTCCATGATTGGCCTGAACAAAGACATCCTGTGCCAGTACGTTGAGTACATCACCAACATCCGCATGCAGGCTGTTGGTCTCGACCTTCCGTTCCAGACGCGCTCTAACCCGATCCCGTGGATCAACACCTGGCTGGTGTCCGATAACGTGCAGGTTGCGCCGCAGGAAGTGGAAGTGAGCTCTTATCTGGTCGGTCAGATTGATTCTGAAGTCAACACCGACGACCTGAGCAACTTCCAGCTCTGATGTCACGCGTCACGTTAAGTCTTTCCGGCACTGAGGTACTGTGTCGGGAGGAGCACCCTTCTCTGCTGGTGGCGCTTGAGGCGCATCAGGTAGAAGTAGAGTACCAGTGTCGTTCCGGCTACTGCGGCTCCTGCCGCTGCCGTCTGGTCGCCGGCCAGGTGGACTGGCTGACCGAGCCGCTGGCCTTTATCAATGAAGGGGAAATTTTGCCCTGCTGCTGCCGGGCAAAAGGCGATATAGAGATCGAGATGTAAAAAAGGGCCTTACGGCCCTTTTTTCTATTTTAAGAACGTCACCGCTTTATCCGGGAAATCCGTAAACAGTCCGTCCACGCCCGCCTGCTTATACAACACTTCATAAAGCTGATTCACGTCCGTGGCATATGGCGGCAGTTGGTCTGCACGCACGGTATACGGGTGCACCTGCATCTTGCTGGCGTGCGCCTCTTTCACCATCGCAGTCAGCTTCACGTGACCAGGCGTTGAACCTTCCGCCACCAGCATGTGGTAATCCGGCCCGATGCCGTCGGCGTACTGCGCAATCTGCTTCATCGCGCCCGGCTTAAACATCCAGTCGTAATTGTAGTTCACCCACGTTCCGTCCGGCTGCTTCTCCTGGGTTTCATTCCAGTCGGTATAGGCAATCAGCTGCACCAGATTGAGATCCATCCCCATCTTCGGCTCCAGCTCGGTTTTGATGCGTTTCAGCTCGGCGGCATCAAAACACTGCAGGTAAACTTTGTGCTTCTTGCCGGTGTAGCCGAACTGCTTCAGCACCTCGAGCGTCTTCGCGGCAATATCTTTTCCTTCCTGATGGTGGAACCACGGCGCTTTGATTTCCGGGTAGATGCCGATATTTTTACCGGTTGAGTGGTTCAGCCCCTGAACAAACTCAATCTCTTCCTGGAAGGTATGAATGCGAAAGTCAGATTTACCCATCGGGAAACGTCCCGGATAGACCTGCACCTTCTTGCCGTTTTCAATCTCAAAGCCCTCGGTAAACTTCAGGGAACGGATCTCCGCCAGCGTGAAGTCGATGGCATAGAAGCGGCCATCTTTGCGCGCGCGGTCCGGGAAACGATCCGCCACGTCCGTCACGCGGTCAAGATAGTGATCGTGCAGGACGACCAGCTGGTCGTCCTTCGTCATCACCAGATCCTGCTCCAGGTAATCCGCACCCTGCGCATAGGCCATCGCCTTCGCCGGCAGCGTATGCTCCGGCAGATAGCCGCTGGCGCCGCGGTGGGCAATAACAATTTTATCCGCCGCCAGCGCGGAGCCTGTCATCAGGCCCGCCAGCAGCAGGCCGGTTGTTACGTAAGATAATTTCATCGCAATGCTCCTTATTGACGACGCGCCAGCACTTCCGCGTGGTGACGTTTCTCACCGATCATCACAACAATCAGCAGCAGTACCGCCAGCACGCTACCGCCGATCATCACCATAAAGCCGCCGTCCCAGCCGAAGAAGTCAACGGTGTAGCCCACGATGGCGCTCGCCGCGACCGAACCGCCCAGGTAGCCGAACAGGCCGGTAAAGCCCGCCGCCGTGCCCGCCGCTTTTTTCGGCGCCAGCTCCAGGGCATGCAGACCGATCAGCATCACCGGACCGTAAATCAGGAAGCCGATGACGATCATGCAGGCCATATCTACTGATGGGTTGCCCGGCGGGTTGAGCCAGTACACCACGGTAGCAATGGTCACCAGGGTCATAAAGAAGACGCCCGTCGCGCCGCGGTTACCTTTAAACACCTTGTCCGACATCCAGCCGCAAAGCAGCGTGCCCGGGATCCCGGCATATTCATACAGGAAATAGGCCCAGGAGGACTTATCCAGCGCGAAGTGCTTCACCTCTTTCAGGTAGGTCGGGGACCAGTCCAGAATGCCGTAGCGCAGCAGGTAAACGAACACGTTCGCGACCGCGATGTACCACAGCAGCTTGTTCGGCAGGACGTACTTCATGAAGATCTGTTTTGCGGTCAGCTCTTCTTCGTGCTCCTTGCTGTAATCATCCGGATAGTCGTTTTTGTACTCTTCAATCGGCGGCAGGCCGCAGGACTGCGGCGTATCGCGCATCAGCGCGAAGGCGATAATCGCCACGACGATTGCGCCAAAGGCAGGCATATAGAGCGCCGCATGCCAGTCGTTGAACCAGGCCATCCCCAGCAGGAACAGCAGAGGCGGAATACCGCCGCCCACGTTATGGGCGCAGTTCCACACCGACACGATGCCGCCGCGCTCTTTCTGCGACCACCAGTGCACCATGGTACGCCCGCACGGCGGCCACCCCATCCCCTGGAACCAGCCGCAGAGGAACAGCAGCACGAACATGATGGCAATGCTGGAGGTAGCCCACGGCACAAAGCCCATGAACAGCATGACCGCGGCCGCCAGGATCAGACCGGCGGGCAGGAACACGCGCGGATTCGAGCGATCCGACACGGAGCCCATGATGAATTTGGAAAAACCGTAGGCGATGGAGATCCCCGACAGCGCGAACCCCAGATCGCCACGGGAAAAGCCCTGCTCCACCAGATACGGCATGGCGAGCGCGAAGTTTTTACGTACAAGGTAGTACGCCGCGTACCCGAAGAAGATCCCCAGGAAGATTTGCCAACGCAGACGGCGATAGAGCGGATCTATTTCTGCCTCTGGCAGACGCGCCCTGTGCGGCGCAGGTTTGAAGATACTGAGCATAACAGCCTCCGTGGCCTTGAAATGAATGAGCAGGTGGCTCGCACCTGAATTCCAGAGGCGGGGATGTTAAGAAATCACGGTGATTGTTACTGTGAATCAACGCACAGATTGTTACAGAAATATGACAGAATGCGCAAAAAGGCGCATGAAATCACGTTTCACTTTCGAATTCCGCGCGTTTATGTTCGAAATCAAACAAACCACAAAATTAATATGGCTAAATGATAAAAAACGAACATAGAGGGTAAACAATGACCAGTCACGATCCTCGTTATAGTGATGTGATAATCATTGGTGGTGGCGCAACCGGCGCCGGGATCGCGCGCGATTGCGCCCTTCGCGGCTTAAGCGTCACGCTTCTGGAACGCCATGATATCGCCACGGGCGCAACCGGACGTAACCACGGCCTGCTGCACAGCGGCGCCCGGTATGCGGTCACCGACGCTGAATCCGCGCGCGAATGTATTGCTGAAAACCAGATCCTCAAGCGTATCGCCCGCCACTGCATTGAGCCGACTGACGGCCTGTTTATCACTCTTCCCGAAGATGACCTCACCTTTCAGGACACCTTTATTACCGCCTGCTGTGCAGCGGGCATTCAGGCTGAGGCCATGGATCCGGTTCTGGCGCGGCGGCTGGAACCGTCGGTTAACCCGGCGCTTATCGGCGCGGTTAAAGTGCCTGACGGCACCGTTGACCCCTTCCGCCTGACTGCCGCCAACATGCTGGACGCCCGCGAACATGGCGCTCACATCCTGACCGGACACGAAGTGACCGGGCTTATCCGCGAGGGAAACCGCATCTGCGGCGTACGGATTGTTGATACGCAATATAACGAACACAGCGAACTGTATGCCGCCGTGGTGGTCAACGCGGCGGGGATCTGGGGGCAGCGCATCGCGGAATACGCGGACCTGTCGGTGCGCATGTTCCCGGCGAAAGGCTCGCTGCTGATCCTCGACCACCGCATCAATAACCACGTAATTAACCGCTGCCGCAAACCGTCAGATGCCGATATTCTGGTGCCGGGCGACACCATCTCATTAATCGGTACGACCTCAACCCACGTGGACTATAGCGAGATTGACTACAACCGCGTGACCGCTAAAGAGGTCGACATCCTGCTGCGCGAAGGGGAAAAACTGGCCCCGGTGATGGCGCAGACGCGTATTCTGCGCGCCTACGCAGGCGTGCGTCCGCTGGTCGCCAGCGATAACGATCCGAGCGGGCGTAACGTCAGCCGAGGCATTGTGCTGCTCGATCACGCCGAGCGTGACGGGCTGGATGGGTTTATCACCATCACCGGCGGCAAGCTGATGACCTACCGCCTGATGGCCGAGTGGGCGACCGATGCCGTCTGCCGCAAGCTGGGCAATACCGAACGGTGCGTGACGGCAGAACAACCCCTGCCCGGCTCGCGTCAGTCCACCGAAAAAACGCTGCAAAAAATCATCTCCCTGCCCGCGCCGCTGCGCGGATCCGCTATTTACCGCCACGGCGACAGAACGCCGCAGTGGCTCGGTGAAGGGCGCCTGAGCCGCAGCCTGGTGTGCGAGTGCGAAGCCGTCACCGCCGGTGAGGTGCAGTACGCGGTGGAAAGTCTGACGGTTAACAGCCTGCTCGATCTTCGCCGCCGCACCCGCGTCGGAATGGGGACCTGTCAGGGCGAGCTGTGCGCCTGTCGTGCCGTTGGACTGCTGCAGCGCTTTCATACCACCACCGCCACCCAGTCGCTCGATCAGCTCAGCGCGTTTTTAAACGAGCGCTGGAAAGGCATTCAGCCTGTCGCCTGGGGCGATGCCCTGCGCGAAAGCGAATTTACCCGCTGGGTCTACCAGGGGCTTTGCGGTCTTGAGAAGGAGCAACGCGATGAAATTTGATACCGTAATCGTCGGCGGCGGGCTGGCAGGCCTGCTCTGCGGCATCAGGCTCACCAGGCAGGGGCTGCGCTGCGCCATTATCACACGGGGCCAGAGCGCCCTGCACTTCTCGTCGGGCTCGCTGGATCTGGTGGACGAAACGTACCGCGATAAGCTGCCGCCGGAGCACCCCTATCACCTGATTGGCGCGCACAACGTTGACCGCTTTGCGCTGGAAACGGAAGCGCTGCTGGCGGACTGCGGCGCGCGTCTGAAGGGGAGCGCCCGGCTCAATCACCAGCGCGTCACGCCGCTCGGTACCTTACGCTCTGCCTGGCTCAGCCCGGAGGAGGTGCCCGTTGCCCCCTTCAATGCCGCGCGCGTTCGGGTCGTGGGTATTAGCGGTTTTCTGGATTTTCAGCCCCATCTTGCGGCGGCGTCGCTCTGTCGCCTTGGGGTTAACGCCGAAACGGCAGAGATAGAGCTACCTGAGCTTGATGTCCTGCGCGATAACCCGAGCGAGTTTCGCGCGGTGAATATAGCCCGTTTTCTGGATAACGAGGACAAATGGCCGCTGCTGTATGACGCGCTCAGACCCCTCAGCGAAAGCTGTGACGCCCTGCTGATGCCCGCCTGCTTTGGCTTACGCGACAACCGGCTCTGGCGCTGGCTCTCGGATCGTCTGCCGTGCTCGCTCGGCCTGCTGCCAACGCTGCCTCCGTCCGTACCCGGCATTCGTCTGCATACCCAGCTCCAGCGCCAGTTTGTCGCGCAGGGCGGCGTGTGGATGGCGGGTGATGAGGTGAAAAAAATCACTCTGACCGGCGGCGCGGTGAGCGAAATCTGGACGCGCAACCACGACGATATTCCGCTTCGTGCGCGCTATACGGTGCTGGCAAGCGGTAGCTTCTTCAGCAACGGGCTGCTGAGCAGCCGGGAGGGTATCCGGGAAGCTATTATGGGACTGGATGTTCGCCAGCATGCCTCCCGCGCGGACTGGTATCAAAGTGATTTCTTCTCGCCGCAGCCCTGGCAGCAGTTCGGCGTGATTGTCGATAACCGGTTACACCCGCAGCTTGCCGGTAAACCCGTCAGTAATCTCTTTGCCATCGGCTCGCTGCTGGGCGGGTACGATCCTATTGCTCAGGGGTGCGGTGGCGGAGTCTGCGCCGTCACGGCGCTGTATGTGGCAGAGCAGATTAGCCAGCGCACGGAGGCTGAACAATGAACGATACCCGTTTTGAAAGCTGCATCAAATGCACGGTGTGTACCACCGTCTGCCCGGTCAGCGGCGTGAACCCACGCTATCCCGGACCAAAGCAGGCCGGACCGGACGGCGAGCGTCTGCGGCTGAAGGACGGCAAGCTGTACGACGAGGCGCTAAAATACTGCATCAACTGCAAACGCTGCGAAGTCGCCTGCCCGTCTGATGTGAAAATTGGCGACATTATCCAGCGCGCCCGGGCACGCTACAGCGCGCAAAAGCCGTCGCTGCGTGACGCGATCCTGAGCCATACCGATCTGATGGGCAGCGTCTCTACGCCGTTTGCCCCGCTGGTGAATGCCGCGACCGCCCTCAAACCGGTGCGCCAGCTGCTGGATGCCACGCTGAAGATAGACCATCACCGCAGCCTGCCGAAATATTCTCACGGTACGTTCCGCCGCTGGTATAAATCCGTCGCGGCGAAACAGGCGCAGTACGCCGAGCAGGTGGCCTTTTTCCACGGCTGCTACGTGAATTACAACCACCCGCAGCTGGGTAAAGACCTGCTGAAGGTGCTGAACGCCATGGGAACGGGCGTTCAGCTACTGAATAAAGAGAAGTGCTGCGGCGTACCGCTGATCGCCAACGGGTTTACCGATAAAGCGCGCAGGCAGGCTCAGAGCAATGTCACGTCACTGCGCGAAGCGATTGTTGATAAAGGTATTCCGGTGCTGGCGACCTCGTCCACCTGTACCTTTACCCTGCGCGATGAGTACCCGCATCTGCTGGACGTGGACAACACCGGACTGCGCGAGCACATCGAGCTGGCGACACGTTTCCTGTGGCGCAAGCTGGATAGCGGGCAGACGTTGCCGCTGAGGGAATTACCCCTGAAGGTGGTGTATCACACACCTTGTCATATGGAGAAGATGGGCTGGTCGCTCTATACGCTGGAGCTGCTGCGGTTAATCCCGGGGCTGGAGCTGACGGTGCTGGACTCGCGCTGCTGCGGGATTGCGGGAACCTACGGCTTTAAGCGTGAAAACTACGAAACGTCGCAGGCGATTGGTGCCCCGCTGTTTCGTCAGATTGAGGAGAGCGGCGCGGATATTGTGGTGACGGACTGCGAAACCTGCAAATGGCAGATTGAGATGTCCACCAGCAAGCGCTGCGAACATCCGATTACGCTGCTGGCAAAGGCGCTCGGCTGAACATGGCCGGGGCGAAAGGCCCCGGCACAGGCGTTACTCCACGAACAGCGACTCAACCACGTTAATCCAGCCGTGCTCGCTGGCCACCTCTTTGCCATTCAGCCATCGGCGCAGCATGTTCAGCGCCATCATGGCGCACACCTCCTGACGCACCGCCAGGCTGTGGCGGGTAATGCTCATTTTTACCCGCAGGGCGTGGGTGCCCTCGGGCGTCGCCAGCGCGAAGTTGAGATGTTCTTCATCAAGCCCGCCGACAAACAGCGCCAGACCGGCAAAATGCTTCACCCTTCTCTCGGACGCCCAGCGGGCGGTCTGCGCCAGGGTCTCCTGCTGGAACGGCACAACTTCGCTGGCCAGCAGCGGCGCGTTGACGCGCGACAGCTGCAGCGCCAGCAGGCCACCGGTGAACTGCTCGCTTAAGGTCACGCTGAGCTGACGCGCCTGCAGATGCTTCGCAATCTGCGCGGGCAACCCTTCCGTACCTTCAAAGATCAGGCTTTCACCAGCCACGCGCTGCACCTCGGGCCACAACGCCAGCATCGCCTCTTTCTGCTCGGCCGGGCCTGTCAGCTTAAGTTCAATGATCGGCATGGAGGAGCGATAGCCCATGGACACGCCAGGCGGCAGCGGAAGGTGATCGAGGCTCTGGGCCAGATCGCTTTCCGAGCGGCCAAAGGTGGTCAGACGCAGGCACAGCGGCGGTTCCGGCAGGGTAAAACGCTGGCGAAGGCGCGGCAGGATCTGCTGCTCGACCATCACTTTAAATTCTGAGGGCACGCCCGGCGTGAAGAACATCAGGCAGCGGTTCAGCTGCATGGCAAATCCACACGCGGTACCCACCGGGTTATCGACCAGCTCGGCGCTGGCGGGAATTTCAGCCTGTTTGCGATTGCTGGGGGCCATGACGCGGCCACGTTCGGAGAAAAAGCGCTCCATCTGCGAGAGCCACGCCTCATGCAGCACCAGCCCTTCGCCTTTTGCGGTCGCGGCGGCCAGCGCGCTGAGATCGTCACTGGTAGGGCCGAGCCCACCGTTCACAATCAGCACGTCACAGTGCTCACTGCGTTCACGCAGAATAGCGACCAGTGACTCAAGATTGTCGCCCACCGTATTGCGGCGCGTTAACGGTAATCCTTGCTCAAAGAAAAGATCGGCAAGCCAGGCAGCATTGGTATCAATAATTTGTCCATGCAGCACTTCGTCGCCGGTGGATAACATCTCCACGTTAATCATTATGTTCTCCCGCTTATTTGGTCAAAACACTATAACGCAAACGCGGGGTGGATAAGAGAGAAACTGGCGCGACAGAATGCCGCGCCGGAGTGATTAAAAGCCTGCGCTGACGCCCACGTACGGGCCGTCGGCCAGCGCGTTGTCGCGGTTGCCGTCTTTACCGGCCAGGTTCAGATAGCGATAGCCTGCTTCGATGGTGATTGGACGCATAATGGTCCAGCGCGCGCCGGCGTTAGCCTCTTCATAGCTTTCGATACCGCTTGAGAGGGAGTCCGGCGAATAGTAGTACTCACCAAACAGGCCGAAGCTGTCGCCAATTTTCCACTGCAGGCCGCCGCCCACTGCCGCCGCGTACCCTTCGTCACCGTCATTTGGGTTGGTATAGATACCTTTACCACCGACGGTGGCCAGGAACGGGCCTAGAGGAACGTTGAGACCCAGGCCGAGGCTGGCCGCGTCGCCGTCATCATCGTTATGCGTCCAGCCGCCGGTCATCGCCAGACCCGAAGTCTCGGTACCCATGCCAAAGCCAAGGTGGGTATAATCCTGACCCGCCGATCCGTTAATGCTGATGGCGTTAGCCGCCGCAGATACAACCATCAGGCCTAAGCCCACTAATGCCACTTTTTTCATTGTCGTGATCCCGCACAATTATTATAAAGAAGTCCCAAAACCGCGAGATTTTAACCGGAGTATCCCGGGGATCAAGCACTCTGCGTGCGGCAGAACGGTAGATTGTAACTATTTGAAACGGCTATTATCCCTTCAGCGATGCGTTCACCCACTCCTGCAACGCGCGGCGCGAGACTTTAATGCCGCCATTTTTGAGTTCGGTCGGCAACAGCAGCCAGCGGACGGGTTGCTCAAAACGCGCCACCTTATCCCGCACCCAGTCAGGTAAACAGGTGATATCCGTTCCCGGCTCGCACTCCACTACCGCCACCGGACGTTGCCCAAACTCGGCGTCGTCCAGCGGAACGATAAACACCTGGTTAACCTGCGGGTGCGTGGCGATAACGCGCTCAAGGCTTTCCGGCTGAATCCCTTCTCCGCCGCTAAAAAAGAGGTTGTCCATGCGGCCGAGGATCGTCAGGCGGCCGTCATGCCATTCGCCGCTATCGCGTGTGGCGAACCATCCCTGGTCGTTGGTCAGCGGAATCAGTTCGCCATCCCGCCAGTAGCCTGAGGCCATGCTTTGCGCCCTGATCCAGACTTCCCCGTTAACCACCTGAACCTCTCTGCCCGGCAGCGCATAGCCCACGTCCGGCTCGCCGTCCGCCTCTTTCGCGCAGACGGTAGAGGCAAACTCGGTCAGGCCGTAGCCGCAGAAGGTGCGTATATCCTGTTCTCGCGCCTGTTCGGTCAATTCAACAGGGATGGCCGCCCCGCCCAGCAGCACCGCTTTCAGTGCAACATGCTGGTGTGCATTAAGCAGACGCCAGAGCTGGGTTGGCACCAGCGAGGCGTGGGTACAGCCGCACAGCGCCTCCGCCAGCGGCTGTTTCTCGCGCACGGTTAACCGCGCGCCGGCCTGCAGCCAGCGCCATAAAATCCCCTGGCCGGAAACGTGAAACAGCGGCAGCGAAAGCAGCCAGTCGTCGTCTTCACCGTAGGGGATCAGCGACAAAACGCCGCGCGCGCTGGCAAGATGGGCCTCGCAGGTATGGACCGCCGCTTTCGGCAGCCCGGTGGAGCCGGAGGTCAGCGTCATGGACGCCAGCCGCGCCGGTTGCCACGCAGCGCTATACGCATCGGTGGTCTCGCGCATGCACAGGGCAGGAAGAGCGTCGTAGCTGCCGTCCAGCACCAGCGCAAAGCGCAGCGTCATCTGCGGGAGCAGCACGTCCAGCAGCGGGCGCGGCAGCTGCGGATTCACGGGAAGAATACGCGCCCCGCACTGGAGCAGCGCCAGCCACGCCAGCAGGGTGTGCGGATGATTATGGGCCAGCAGCAGCACGCCGTCGCCCTCCTCCACGCCCTGACGGTGAAAGCCCGCCGCAAGGCGGTCAATGCGCGCGCACAGCTGTTGCCAGCTGAGCACCTCGTCGTTAAGACTCAGGGCCGGCTTATCGGCAAACTGCGCACACCAGTGCCGCCACGGCCAGTCGGTAAAACTCATTGCAGCGGCTCCAGCGCCGTAACGTCGAGGCACGGCAGCGCGCTGTCCGGCCACGGGCGGAGAAGCTGAGCCTGCATCAGGTTCAGCGTGTCGAGACCAGGGACCGTGTCAGGCGTTAACCAGGAGGCAATGCGCGCCAGCTGGGTTAGCCCAAGGCTGGACTCAATCGACGAGCTGATGACCGCTGTCAGCCCTAAGGCGTGCGCCGCCGCGACCTGCTCGCGCACTTTCGCCAGGCTGCCGGTCAGCGTTGGTTTAATCACCACCGCGCTGACGCCGGGTTCGGCGACAAATTCAAAATCGGCCTCGCGCAGGCTTTCATCCCAGGCGATGGCAATCCCCGTTTCGCGGGCAAACGCACGCGAATCCTCCCGCGTCTTGCACGGTTCTTCGAGGAAGGCAATGCGGCTGCGGTACGCCGGATTGACGTACTTCGCAAACTGCTGCGCCTTAAGCGGCGTCCAGGCGCGGTTGGCGTCCAGACGCAGATGAAGGTCGGGGATCGCTTCCAGCAGCAGGTTGGCGACCATGCCGTCGCGCACCGCCTCATAGAGCCCAACTTTGATTTTCGCGACCTTCTCGCCCGGCATAGCGGAGAGCAGCGCGAAGAGTTCGTCCGGATCGCCCGTGCAGAGCGGTGCCGGGCGGTAATTTCCCGCTTCCGGCAGGCTGCCGTCCAGCTCCGCGAGCGCGCAGCTGATACCAAAAGCTGCGGAAGGCACATCCGGCAATGCCGGATCCGCACCCTCGCGCCACGCGTCTGCCCACGCCAGCAATGCTGACTGCGCGTCTTCCAGCGACTCCATGCTAAAGCCCGGCAGCGGTGAAATCTCGCCCCAGCCTTCCTGCTCGTCCTGCTGCAGATGCACGAAGAAGCCGTCACGGGTTTTTAACCGCCGTTCACGCAGCACCACGCCCGCGTCCATTGGTATCTGCCAGCGGTAAACCTGCGCGCGACGCATTACGGGTTCCGTTTGTATTTGCTGAAGTCCGGCTGGCGTTTTTCGTTAAACGCGTTGCGCCCTTCCTGACCCTCTTCGGTCATGTAGAACAGCATGGTGGCGTTGCCCGCCAGCTCCTGCAGACCCGCCTGACCGTCACAGTCGGCGTTAAGTGCCGCTTTCAGGCAGCGCAGCGCCATCGGGCTGTTTTGCAGCATTTCACGGCACCAGCGCACGGTCTCTTTTTCGAGATCGGCAAGCGGCACCACGGTGTTCACCAGGCCCATATCCAGCGCTTCCTGCGCGTTGTACTGACGGCACAGGAACCAGATTTCGCGGGCCTTTTTCTGCCCGACGATGCGCGCCATGTAGGAGGCACCCCAGCCGCCGTCGAAGGATCCCACTTTCGGGCCCGTCTGGCCGAAGATGGCGTTCTCGGCGGCAATAGTCAGGTCACACATCATGTGCAGCACGTGGCCGCCGCCGATGGAGTAGCCCGCCACCATCGCCACCACCGGTTTTGGACAGGTGCGGATCTGACGCTGGAAATCGAGGACGTTCAGGTGGTGCGTACCCGCGTCGTCCTGGTATCCGCCGTAGTCACCGCGCACTTTCTGATCGCCGCCGGAGCAAAACGCTTTATCGCCTTCGCCGGTCAGGACAATCACGCCGATGTTATCGTCGTAGCGCGCATCCGCCAGGGCCTGAATCATCTCTTTCACGGTCAGCGGACGGAAGGCATTACGCACCTGCGGACGGTTAATGGTGATTTTAGCAATGCCGTCGGTGGATTTGTGGTAACGAATGTCGGTGTAGCCTTCGGAGCAGTCTTGCCATTCAACCGGTGCATAGAGCATGTTTTCATCAGGGTAGATCATAGAGTGTCCTTTATGCGAAGACGCAGTATCTGAGCCAGACTCGCGGTAACCGCATCGGGATTTTCCCGGTGGGCGTTGTGTCCGGCGTTGGGAATTGCATGGAGAACAGCGTTCAGCTCGGCGGCCAGGGCCGCAAACTTCTCATCACGTTCGCCAAAGAGATAATCAAAAGTGAAATCGCGTGCGCTAAGCGCGACACGCAAATCGGGCTGCACGGCCAGCGACGTCGCCTCGAGCATCATCGCCAGCGTCGCGCCGCTGTTCTGGCTGCGCAGGGTAATCAGCGCATCGCGCTGGGCGTCCGTAAGGGAGGCGAAAACGGGCTGTTGGTACCAGTCAGCGAACACGTTCTCCAGCGGTTCGGTACGAAAACGCGTTGCCCAGCGGCGATCGGATGCCAGCCGAGCATTTCGCGCATCGGCATCCTGCAGGCCCGGATGCCCTCCCTCCACCACCACGCCCTGCAGCCCCTTCGGCTGCTGGCAGGCATGGAACATCGCAATGCGGCCGCCGAGGGAGTACCCGACAAGCCAGAATTTGAGTATGTTGTAACTAAGCAGGGTTCGGGTGAGCAACGCGCTCATCTCGTCAAACCCCTTCACACCCAGATTCCGGGATCCACCGTGCCCCGGCAGATCCAGATATAGCCTGGGATAATCGCTAAGTCCTTCACCGACCCTCTGCCACTCGTGACAGTCACCCGAAAAACCGTGCAAAAAGACCAGCCAGGGATAGCCTGGTTTTCCGGCCTGCAGCACGCCCGAGAGGATCACAGCTGGCTCACCTGCGCCAGCAGGCTTTGCAGGGCCTGCGCACCGTCAGCATCGTTCACCACAAGCTCAATCAGCGTCGCGCCCGGCTGTTTCCATGCGCTGTTTAACGCCGCGTCCAGCTGTTCCCAACTTTCCGGGCGATGGTATTTCAGGCTAAACATCGCCGCGGCGTGTTCGAACTGCACGTTCTGCGGCATCAGATAGAAACGCTCGCGCTCGCTCTGGGGCGTTGGCAGCAGGGAGAAAATCTGCCCACCGTTGTTGTTGACCACAATCAGCACAAACGGGGCTGACGCCTGACGCAGCAGCGCCAGCGCGTTGAGATCGTAGAGCGCGGAGAGATCGCCCACGATCGCCAGCGTCGATTTCGCGCTGGCGCGCTGCACGCCCGCCGCCGTGGAGATCAGCCCGTCGATGCCGCTGGCACCACGGTTGCTGTACACCGGGTAGCCCGCGGGCAGCTTCGAAAAAGCGTCAATCAGCCGCACGACCAGGCTGTTGCCGACAAACAGCTGCCCCTGCTCGGGCAGGTACTGGCGAATACGGTGCGCCAGCCCGGCTTCGCTAAACGCTTCACAGTGCGCTTTGGTTAGTTCCCACGCCTGGCGCGAAAGGTCCGGAATGGCCACCGCCCAGGGCTTGCGTTTTTCAGCGGGATGGAGCGCCAGCCAGGCGTCGATAGAGCTCACCAGACGACGGCCGCGGTGATGCGCCGGGTCAAGCCGCCCTTCCAGCGCGTCCACCAGCCAGTATTCGTCCGGTGTGCAGGTCGCCTGCCACTGCAGTAACCGTTTGCCGGTCAAGCTCGATCCAAGCTGGACCACAATCTGCGCCTGCGCCAGCTCGGTGACCGCTTTGGCATTACCCAGCCAGAGATCGGCGCACGGCAGCGGCTGACCGGTCTGGGAAAGCACGTCGCCTATCAGCGGCCAGCCCAGGGTTTGCGCCCATTCGGCAACCAGCTTGCCTTCAGAGGCGCTCATGCGCCCGGCGATAACCACGCCGCGCTTCTGCCGCCAGAAGAACCAGTCGCGCTGTTTCGCGCTCTCAAGGTGCGTCTGCTCGCGCAGCCACGGTTTTTCACTCTCCCACCAGTCGCCGAGGGTCTGCTGCCAGTCAAGACCCGTGTCGTCCACCTCACCGTACAGCGGCTCGGCAAACGGGCAGTTGATATGCAACGCTCCGCTACGCAACGTCTCCATGGCGTGATCGACGGTAGAGACCAGCCAGCTTGCCGGAATATCCTGGGTGGGACGGGGCAGCGAAATCGTCTGCGAAGGATGCGAAGAAAAGAGTCCCGGCTGGCGAATGGCCTGATTGGCGCCGCAGTCGATAAGCTCAGGGGGACGATCGGCCGTCAGCAGAATCAGTTTTTCACCGGTTAACCCGGCTTCAATCAGCGCCGGATAGAGGTTCGCCACGGCGGTACCGGAAGTGACAATCACCGCCACGGGTTCTTTGCTGACCTTCGCCAGACCCAGCGCAAGATGGCCGAGGCCGCGCTCATCAAAGTGGGTGTGGTGAATTAACGCCCGGTTTTCGGCGGCCGCCAGCGTCAGCGGCGTTGAGCGAGAACCCGGTGCAATACACACGTGCCTGACGCCGTGGCGCGTCAGGGCTTCAAGGATCACCGCCGCCCAGCGTCGGTTAAAAGAACTTACTGACATGAGATTGTCCGGTATCAAGAATGCGACACAGTATAAATAATAGAAAAAATTGGAATTTTGATATGAATCGGGATTGCGCGAATCTGTATTAATCCCTTAGGAGCAGAGAGCGCAATCCGGCGGCTTTGTTTTCAATCTCCTGCCACTCCTGCTCCGGGTCAGATCCGTTGACGATACCGGCGCCGGCGTAGAGCCGCAGGGAGTCCTCCTGAACGCGCGCGGAGCGCAGCGCCACGCAGAACTCACTCTGCTCGGGGGATAAATACCCGGCCGAACCGGCGTACCATTCGCGGTTAAAGGGTTCAACCTTCTGAATAAACTCGCGCGCAGGCTGTCGGGGTAATCCGGCAACGGCCGCGGTCGGCTGCAACATGAGCAGACACTGCTCGTCATCAGCCTGTTTAAGCTCGGTCCAGATACAGCGGCGCAAATGCTGCACTTTACGCAGGCGTACCACCTGGGGGGGCAGTACCTCGAGCGTCTGCGTAGAGTGCTGAAGACGCTGACAGATATCCTCCACAACCAGCATATTTTCACGCTGGTTTTTATCATCGTTCAGCAGCCACTCGCCGAGACGCTGCGCCTGGCTATCATCGCTATGGCTGGCGACGGTGCCCGCCAGCGCTTCCGTACGCAGCAGCTTGCCTCGCCGCCGCCACAGACGCTCGGGCGTAGAGCCGAGAAACGCGTTGCTGGCGTCGAAAATCATGCAGAAATGGTAGCAATGTAAATTCAGGGCCCGGCTGGCTGCCATCAGCGCGACGGGGTTTACGCGCTGCGTGAACTGGATATCGGTTGCCCGGGCGAGAACCACTTTTTCAAATTCACCGCACGCAATGGTCTCTGTCGCCCTGCGGATAAGCGTCAGCCATTCGGCCTGCTGCGGCAGATGGGTTTCGTGCTCTATCTGAACGGACAGCGGGCGGATAGGCCTTGCAGGACGGAGCTGCTGTAAAAAACCCAGCGCGGCGCGGGCATCTTCCTGAAGAGAATAATTGCTCCACAACTGCAGGCGCAGCGTAGCGTTGCCGGCGATACGTCGCCAGAGCAGCCGGGGTAAAAAGAGGCTCCCCTGCTCCGGATTAAAGGCGTTCAGACCGCAGATACGGGTATCTTGTGCCGCATTTTGCTCGCGCAAAAACTGCGTGGCTAACGCCAGAGAGGAAAATTGGGTAACCGCCCCCAGCGCAGCCAGCTCTTCATCGCCGTTACGCTGTTGCCAGTAAAACTGCGGATAGCACTGCTGAGCCCCAAGCCAGGCGAGAGGGTCGAAGGCGTCGTTTAACGGGAAAGAGACGTCGAAATGACGTAAGCCGGGTGTTGCGGGTAACGCTTGCGAAAGCTGGGTACGCAATTGCTCCAGCGCGAGGAAAATCGAATTCACGCGAACCTCTCCCTGTTAAAACCTCGTATTATACGGGGTACTGACGATAAATAGCAGTACCCACGTATAGGGAGTGGTTAAGCGGTTTAGCGACGGGCCAGCAGCAGCCCCAGTACCAGCCCTACGGCAGCCCCCACGCCAATACCCTGCCACGGTTTTTCATGCACGTAATCATCGGCACGATACACCGCTTTTTTTGCGCGGTAGTAGTAGGTATCAGACGCATGGCTGACGCGGTTTTTCACTTCATGCAGCGCCTGTTCGGCACGGGCTTTTAGCTCAATATATTTCTGATCGGCAGGGTCGCCCGAGGAACGTAACACCTCTTCCAGCGTTTCGCTCAGTAAGGCCAGGTCGTCGTCGATACGGGTATCCCAGGATTGAAATGACATATTTTTCTCCATGTTAGTACACCAGTCCGCTAACTATAGCCAACGACTCGCTATTACGCCTGCTTCGCTTCTTGCGCCATGCCGACGTGGGGAATGCCATCTTCATCGTACACATCGGTGACCGGCACGAAACCAAAGTGGCCATAGAAGGACTGCAGGTGTGCCTGCGCGCCCAGGTATAACGCCTTGTCAGGCCACTGTTTCCGGCACGCCTCCAGCGTTTTTTCCATCAGCTGATAGCCCAGCTTTTCGCCGCGCGCTTTGCCGCTGATGATGACGCGGCCAATGACGACAGGCTCAAAATCGTCTTCGCTTTTCAGAATCCTCGCATACCCCACCAGCTCGTTATTCCGCCAGCCGAGTATATGGCGGTTCTCGCCAACGAGATCGTCGCCGTCGACGTCCTGATACGGGCAGGTCTGTTCAACCACAAAAACTTCGCAGCGCAGTTTCAGCAGGGCGTAAAGTGAATGAACGGTGAGTTCGCTATGATGTAAATCTTGCCACTGGATCATGTCAGTCTCCTTCCTGGGGTTCATCACGTTATACTAAACCCCTCCCCGTTCGGCAAAGGGCTGATTACGTTATGGAACTGATTTTTCTGGGTACGTCCGCTGGCGTGCCAACCCGCTCACGAAACGTGACGGCGATCCTGCTGGATCTTAAGCATCCCACCCGCGGCGGGCTGTGGCTGTTTGACTGCGGTGAAGGGACGCAGCATCAGCTGTTACACACCGCTTACCACCCCGGCAAGCTGGATAAAATTTTTATCACCCATCTGCATGGCGACCACCTGTTTGGCCTTCCCGGCCTGCTGTGCAGCCGCTCGATGGCCGGTAACGCCAGCCCGCTGACGATTTACGGGCCTGCGGGTATTCGTGAATTTGTTGAAACCACGCTGCGCCTTAGCGGGTCATGGACGGATTATCCGCTGGAGGTCGTTGAAATTAGCGAAGGCCTGGTTTTCGATGACGACGATTATAAGGTGAGCGCTCAGCCGCTCAGTCATCCTGTCGAGTGCTATGGATACCGCATTGACGCGCATGACAAACCCGGCGCGCTGGACGCCGCCGCGCTGATGGCCGATGGCGTAAAACCCGGACCGCTGTTCCAGCGCCTGAAGCACGGTGAGGCCGTCACGCTGGAGGATGGGCGCGTCATCAACGGCCAGGATTATCTCGCCGCACCGCAGCCCGGCAAAAAGCTGGCGATATTTGGCGACACGGCCCCGTGCCAGGCAGCGCTTCAGCTTGCCCAGGGCGTGGATGTGATGGTGCATGAAGCAACGCTTGAAACAGCGATGGAAGAAAAAGCCAACGGCCGGGGCCATAGCTCTACGCGTCAGGCGGCGCAGCTTGCCCGTGACGCTGGCGTCGGGAGACTCATCGTCACCCATGTCAGCTCGCGCTACGACGCGCGGGGCTGTGAAAAGCTGCTGGCAGAGTGCCGCGCGCTGTTCCCGGAATGTGAGCTGGCCGAAGATTTCGCTCAGGTCAGCGTTTAGTCCTTCATTTTTCCCTCAGGATGCCGATAACGATTAAAAGGTCAGCATTTCTCTCGAGGGTAGAATGGATAATTTCCAGAAAGATATTGATGACAGGGCGAATCTGACCCTGTCGAACCGTTTTGAACTGTTGCTGTTCCGTCTTGGCACTTCTCTTAACGAAAATAAATCTGAGCTGTTTGGTATTAACGTCTTTAAGCTGCGTGAAATTGTGCCGATGCCGGAGTTCACGAAACCCGCCGGGATGAAATCACCGCTGATGGGAATGGTGAATATTCGCGATCAGGTGATCCCGGTGATCGACCTGGCCGCCGTGGCGGGCTGTAAGCCCACCACCGGGCTGAATATCCTGCTGATCACCGAATACGCGCGCAGCGTGCAGGCGTTTGCCGTGGAGTCGGTTGAGAACATCATGCGTCTGGACTGGAAGCAGGTGCACGCGGCGGAAACCGCCGTCAGCGGTCGCTACATCACCAGCATCGCCTGCCTGGATGAGAAAACGGATACCAACGATCTGGCGATGGTGCTGGACGTTGAGCAGATCCTGTACGACATCACTCCGGCCAATCACGATCTGCACGCCACGAATCTGAAGACCACCAAATTCCATATTAAGCCGGGCGCTGTCGCCATCGTTGCGGAAGATTCCAAGGTTGCGCGCTCGATGCTGGAGAAAGGTCTGCAGGCGATGGAGATCCCCGCGCAGCTGCATATCACCGGCAAAGATGCGTGGGAGAAAATTGGCGTACTGGCCGCTCAGGCGCAGGCTGAGGGAGTTCCCATCACCGATAAGATCGCGCTTGTGCTGACCGATCTTGAAATGCCGGAGATGGACGGCTTTACGCTGACGCGCAAAATCAAAACCGACCCGGTATTAAAGGACATTCCGGTGGTGATCCACTCTTCCCTTTCCGGTAACGCCAACGAAGATCATATTCGTAAGGTGAAGGCGGACGGTTACGTGGCGAAGTTTGAGCTGAACGAGCTGTCGTCGGTGATTGAGGAAGTGCTGGACCGCTCGATGAAGAAGATTGACGGGCCGCTTATAAGCAGGAAGCAGCTGGCTTAAGTTTGGTGCGGGCTGGTGCCCTCACCCCGTCCCTCTCCCACAGGGAGAGGGCAAAAACCTTAAAAAAAACCCGCCGAGGCGGGTTTTTTGTTTTACATCAGCGGCATCGCTCGCTGCACGATATCAATCAGCGGCTGCGGATAGATACCGAAGATCAGCACCAGCAGCGCCGAGATAAGCACTACGATACCACCGGCGCTGTACTGCCAGTTGGTTGGGGCATCACGGTTGAGCTGCTGAGGCGCACTCAGGTACAGGCTCACGGCCACGCGCAGGTAGTAGTAGAGACCAATCGCGGAACCGATCACCACGCCCGCGGTCAGCCACCACAGGTGCGCCTGCACACCGACGGCCAGCACGTAGAATTTACCGATAAAGCCAAGCGTCATCGGGATACCTGCCAGAGAGAGCATCATCACGGTCATCACCGCAGACAGGATCGGACGGTGCCAGAACAGGCCACGGTAGGAGAACAGTGAATCGGCATCCGGACCACGGTACGGGCTGGACATCAGGCTCACCACGCCGAAGGCGCCGAGACTGCTGAACAGGTAACCGGCCAGATACACGCCCACGGTTTCCATCGACATCTCGCCGCTCTGCAGCGCAATCAGCGCCACCATCAGGTAGCCCAGATGAGAAATAGACGAGTAGCCCAGCAGACGCTTGATGTTGGTCTGGCTCAGCGCCATCAGGTTACCGAAGATGATGGAGACGAACGCGATAATGCCCAGCACCACGCGAACCGCTTCGCTGTCACCTACCGGCGCGTACAGGAACAGACGCATGACCACACCGAAGATAGCGATTTTGCTCGCCGTCGCCAGGAAGGTCGACACCGGAGCCGGAGCGCCCTGGTATACGTCTGGCGTCCATAGGTGGAACGGCACCAGAGAGAGTTTGAAGCCAAGGCCAACAATCATCATGCCCAGACCCGCCAGCAGCAGCGGCTCATGCAGCATGCCGTCGCCGAGGCTCTTGCCGAGCGCCATGAAGGAGAGATTACCGGACTGTGCGTACAGCAGCGCAATACCAAACAGCAGGAACGAGGATGCAGCAGCAGACAGAATAGTGTACTTGATGCTTGCTTCCAGGGAGCGCTTCTGACGGAAGGCGTAACCAATCAGGCCGAACAGCGGCAGAGATATCAGCTCAATGCCGAGGAACAGCGCGGCCAGGTGGTTCGCATTCGCCAGCAGAATGCCGCCCAGCGCGGCAATCAGAACCAGCAGGTAAAACTCTTCTTTATTGTCGTTGTAGCCTTCGAGCCACGGGTACGCAAAGGTACAGGTTGCCAGGCTTGCCAGCAGCACCAGTCCGGTATACAGCATGGCGTAACCGTCAACGCGCATCAGCGGGGTGACGTCCATCGCCCCACCCTGACCAACAAACCAGAGAGAGACTAACGCGGCGTTCAGGCCGATGACCGACAGCGTGGCATTCAGGAAGTGATTGCGTCGCCACGCAATGGAGAGCATCACAACCACCACCGTCAATCCGACGATCAGCAGCGGTAGCAGCGCGATCAGTTGTTGTGGAGTTATTGTCATGGCGAATTACGGCCTTGTAGTAGAAGCAGAATTAACAAACCACTGCTGGATGTTACCCATCGCGCTGTGCGAGGTATCCAGAATTGGCTGCGGGAAGAAGCCCAGCAGCACCAGCAGTACGACCAGCAGCAGGATGATGAACAGCTCACGCAGCGACATCCCCGGCAGTTCTTGTGCAGCAATTTCGCTCTTCGCTTTACCGAAGTAAGCGCGGTGCAGCATCGCCAGCGAGTATACGGAAGCGAACACCAGACCAAACGTGGAGATCACGGTAATCACCGGTACCACTTTGAAGCTGCCGAACAGAATCATAAATTCGCCGACGAAGTTACCGGTACCCGGCATCCCCAGGGTAGCCACCGCGAAGAACATGGACAGCGCTGGCAGCCACTTAATTTTGCTCCACAGACCGCCCATCATACGCATATCGCGGGTATGCAGACGTTCGTACAGCTGACCGCACAGGATGAAGAGGCCGGCTGCAGACAGACCGTGCGCAATCATCTGGATCACCGCGCCCTGGTACGCCAGCTGGCTGCCGGTGTAGATAGCAATCAGCACGAAGCCCATGTGGGAAACGGAGGTGTAGGCAATCAGACGCTTGATGTCGTACTGCGTGAAGGCCATCCAGGCACCGTAGAAGATACCGATCACACCCAGCCACATGGCAATCGGTGCGAACTCTGCGGAGGCGTTCGGGAACAGCGGCAGAGCGAAACGCAGCAGACCGTAGGCCGCCGTTTTCAGCAAGATGCCCGCCAGGTCAACGGAACCCGCCGTTGGTGCCTGAGAGTGCGCGTCTGGCAGCCAGCCGTGCAGCGGAACGACCGGCATTTTCACCGCGAACGCGATGAAGAAGCCCAGCATCAGCAGATATTCAACGCCGTGCGACATTGGGGTCTTCAGCAGGTCTTCGTAGTTAAAGGTCCAGGTGCCGGTCGCGTTGTGGTGAACAAACACCAGCGCCAGAATGGCAATCAACATCACCAGACCACTCGCCTGGGTATAGATGAAGAACTTGGTTGCCGCCGTGATACGCGTTTTACCGTCGGACGCCTTGTGGCCCCACAGCGCGATCAGGAAGTACATCGGCACCAGCATCATCTCCCAGAAGAAGAAGAACAGGAACATGTCGATGGCAAGGAACACGCCGATTACGCCGCCCAGGATCCACATCAGGTTCAGGTGGAAGAAGCCCTGGTATTTTTCAATTTCTCGCCAGGAGCAGAGTACCGCCAGAACGCCGAGCAGACCGGTCAGCACCACCATCAGGAGAGACAGACCGTCAATCGCCAGGTGGATCGTAATGCCGAAACGCGGGATCCACGGCAGGATGAACTCAGACTGCCACTGCGGAATGCCCGCAGACTGGGTCAGTGAGTAACCGCCCTGCAACCACAGTTGCAGGCCAAGCGCGAGCGTCAATCCCATGGTGATCAGCGCGATCCAGCGCGGCATCTTCACGCCAAAGCGTTCAGTCTGCCAGCACAGGAAGCCGCCGATGAAGGGAATTAATATTAGCCAGGGTAGTAACATGGCGATTTACATTCCTTTTTAAGGCCCCCAGCAGGGGCCTGATTTTCAACGAATTCGAATAAAATTCACTTAACGATCAACGCAACACCATCAGCAGCGCCAGCACGACAACCGCACCGATGCTCATGGACGCCACATACCAGCGCAGGTAACCGTTCTCGCTGTACAGCAGGCCTTTACCTGCAAAGCGGGAAAGGATCGCCGGGATGTTCATCAAGCTGTTCAGCGGGTCGCGCTTCAGCAGCCACGCGATGCCCAGGAACGGCTTAACGAAGATCATGTCGTAGAGCCAGTCGAAGCCCCACGCGTTGTACCACCAGGTGCCCAGCAGGCGGCCCGGCGCACTGTTGGCCACGGCAGTGACCAGCGTACGTTTGCCCAGCCACAGCCATGCTGCGATCAGGATGCCCGCGATAGCGACCACACCGGAGGTGATTTCAAGCGTCAGAACGCGACCGTGCTCAAGCTCGGTGGTGTCCGGCAGTACGCCCTGCAGCGGTGGCACAATCATCGCGCCAACGAAGGTGGACAGTACCAGCAGCACAATCAGCGGCAGGTGATGGGTAATCCCCTTCCCTGCGTGAGCGTGAATTTGTTCTTTACCGTGGAATACGATGAAAATCATACGGAAGGTATACAGGGAGGTCATGAACGCACCGACCAGACCTGCAACCATCAGATTGATATGACCATTCGCCATGGCACCCGCAAGGATTTCGTCCTTACTGAAGAAGCCCGCGGTGATCAGCGGCAGTGCCGCCAGCGCCGCGCCGCCCACCAGGAAGCAGACATAAACCAGCGGAATGGACTTACGCAGTCCGCCCATCTTGAAGATGTTCTGCTCGTGGTGGCAGGCCAGAATCACGGAACCGGATGAGAGGAACAGCAGCGCTTTAAAGAACGCGTGCGTCATCAGGTGGAAAATGGCCGCGTCCCACGCCTGAACGCCCAGCGCCAGGAACATGTAACCAATCTGGCTCATGGTGGAATACGCGAGAACGCGCTTGATGTCGGTCTGCACCAGCGCGGCAAAGCCTGCCAGCACCAGCGTGACCGCACCGACGATACCCACCAGATGCAGAATTTCCGGGGTCATCAGGAACAGGCCATGGGTACGCGCAATCAGGTAAACACCGGCGGTTACCATGGTCGCAGCGTGGATCAGCGCGGAGACAGGGGTTGGACCCGCCATCGCGTCGGCCAGCCACGTCTGCAACGGCAGCTGCGCGGATTTACCCACGGCACCACCCAGCAGCATCAGCGTTGCCCACCACAGCATGTTGTTGCCTGCGGCGAAGTGCGCCGGCGCCAGTTCCACCATTTCGCGGAAGTTCAGCGTGCCCAGTTCGTTGTAAAGAATGAACAGCGCGAAAGCGAGGAAGACGTCACCCACGCGGGTCACGACGAATGCTTTCATGGCCGCTGCGCCATTCTTCGGATCGGTATAGTAGAAACCGATCAGCAGGTAAGAACACAGACCTACGCCTTCCCAGCCCAGATACATCAGCAGCAGGTTATCGGCCAGCACCAGAACCACCATGCTGGCGATAAACAGGTTGGTGTAGGCGAAGAAGCGGGAGTACCCCTCTTCACCGCGCATATACCAGGAGGCGAACATGTGGATCAGGAAGCCGACGCCGGTGACCACGGAGAGCATGGTCAGCGAGAGGCCGTCCAGCACCAGGTTGAAGCCGATGTTGAAATCACCGACCGACATCCAGGTCCACAGCGGCACGCTGAAAGGCTGACGCCCGTTGTTAAAGAAGTCGATACCCGCATACGCCGTCACCAGCGCAGCCAGGCCAACAGAGCCCATGCCGACGGTGGCAGACAGGTTCTCAGACCAGCGGCCGCGAGAAAACGCCAGCAGCACGAAGCCAATCAGCGGAAAAATAATGGTTAAGGCAAGCATGTTCATCCACGCAACTCACTTACTGAATCGATGTTCAGATTCTGGCGGCGACGATGGAGCTGCAGCAACAGCGCCAGGCCAATACTCGCTTCGGCAGCCGCGAGGCTGATGGCGAGAATGTACATCACCTGACCATCGGTCTGGCCCCAGTAGCTTCCGGCGACCACGAAGGCCAGCGCGGAGGCGTTAATCATGATTTCCAGCCCGATCAGCATAAACAGCAGATTGCGGCGGATAACCAGACCGGTCAGACCCAGAACGAATAAAATCGCAGCGAGGATCAGTCCATGTGTTAAGGGGATCATGCGCGCTCCTCCGTTTTTCTTTTCGCGCGGTCGTCAGTGCGGTTGCTCAGCAACTCGCCAGCACGCTCTTCGCGGCCAACGTGGAAAGCAACAACCAGACCTGCCAGCAGCAGCATTGAGGCCAGTTCAACCGCCAGAACGTATGGGCCAAAGAGCGTGATACCTACCTCTTTCGCGCCAATTGGCGTGCCGTCGATGCCCTGATCGTTAACACCCAGAATGGCGTACACGATCACCACCAGCATGATGGCCGACAAAATTGCCGGGCCGATCCACACCTGCGGTTTTAACCACTGACGTTCCTGCTCAATTTCAGAGCCGCCCAGGTTCAGCATCATCACCACGAACACGAAGAGCACCATGATGGCCCCGGCGTAGACGATGATTTCCAGCGCACCGGCGAAGTGCGCGCCCAGTGCGAAGAACACCCCGGAAATGGCCAGCAGCGAGATGATTAAGTACAGCAGCGCATGCACCGGATTGGTGTGCGTAATCACTCGCAGCGTAGCCAGGATGGCGATAAGGCCACAGATATAAAAAGCGAATTCCATTGCCCTCTCCTTACGGTAACAGGCTCTTGACGTCGATAGGCTTAGCTTCGTTCTCTGCTTCACCCTTATCTTTGCCGTCGATTGCCATACCCGCCATCCGGTAGAAGTTATATTCCGGGTATTTGCCCGGACCGGAAATCAGCAGATCCTCTTTCTCGTACACCAGGTCCTGACGCTTGTACTCACCCAGCTCGAAGTCTGGAGTCAGCTGAATCGCCGTGGTTGGGCACGCTTCTTCACACAGACCGCAGAAAATGCAGCGTGAGAAGTTGATGCGGAAGAACTCAGGGTACCAGCGGCCGTCTACCGTCTCGGCTTTCTGCAGAGAGATACAGCCTACCGGACACGCTACCGCACACAGGTTACAGGCAACGCAGCGCTCGGAACCGTCCGGGTCGCGCGTCAGCACGATACGGCCACGGTAGCGCGGCGGCAGATATACCGGCTCTTCCGGATACATCCGGGTTTCGCGTTTGGCAAACGCGTGCAGGCCGATCATCCAGATACTGCGTACCTGGGTACCGAAGCCTACCAGTAATTCTTTTAAGGTCATGGTCTATTGCCCCTTATGGCTGCTGCCAGAGAATGACAGCGGCCGTTACCAACAAGTTGACGAGCGTCAGCGGCAGGCACACTTTCCAGCCGAAGGACATTACCTGGTCATAACGCGGACGCGGTAACGCTGCGCGAATCAAAATGAACATCATCATGAAGAACGCGGTTTTCAGCGCGAACCAGATGAACGGCGGTAAGAACGGGCCATGCCAGCCACCGAAGAACAGCGTTACCATCAACGCGGAAATGGTGACGATACCGATATACTCGCCCACGAAGAACAGACCGAATTTCATACCGGAATATTCGATGTGGTAACCGTCGGCCAGTTCCTGTTCGGCTTCCGGCTGGTCAAACGGGTGACGGTGACACACCGCCACGCCCGCGATGGCAAAGGTAATAAACCCAAAGAACTGCGGAATAACGTTCCAGATGTCGGCCTGGTTGTTGACGATGTCGGTCATGTTGAATGAACCGGCCTGCGCCACCACGCCCATCAGGGAAAGCCCCAGGAACACTTCGTAGCTCAGGGTCTGCGCGGAAGCACGCATCGCACCCAGCAGCGAGTATTTATTGTTACTGGACCAGCCTGCGAACAGGACCGCGTAAACCGCGAGACCTGCCATCATCAGGAAGAACAGAATGCCGATGTTCAGGTCAGCGACCACCCAGGTCGGGCTGACCGGAACGATAGCAAACGCCAGCAGCAGCGAGGTGAAGGCGATCATCGGTGCCAGAGTAAAGATCACGCGATCCGAGAAGCGCGGGATCCAGTCCTCTTTAAAGAACATCTTGATCATATCCGCGACCAGCTGGAGTGAACCACCCCAGCCCACGCGGTTCGGTCCGTAACGGTTCTGGAACAGACCGAGCAGACGACGTTCACCAAAGCTCATGAACGCGCCGCAGGTGACCACCACCAGCAGGATAACAATCGCTTTCAGAATGCTCAGCAGGATGTCGATAAGATCCGGCGTTAACCAACTCATGCTTTTGCCTCCTGCAGATTATCAAGACGCGCACCCGCCAGAACCGGCGCGATGCCAGGCATACCCATCGGCAGACCGACCTGCCCTGCTGTCAGACTTTCGGAGACAATCAGCGGCAGGCTGATGGTCTGGCCGTCATAGCTAAAGGCGATGTTTGCACCCGCGTTAACGCCAAGCTTCGCGGCGTCCGCCGGGTTGAGCTTGATGTACGGCTGCGGCATACGGGTCTGGAAGACCGGTGAACGCTGGGACAGCTCGTCGCTACCGAACAGGTGGTAGTACGGGGCAATACGCCAGCTACCGTCCTGCGCCTGGAAGCTCGCCGGTACGGTGGTGAAGAAGTCCAGACCGGTTTCGGAGGCTTCAATCAGACGTACGCCCGGATCGCCGTGGCGCAGGGAGCCGCCCACTTCAGCCTGGAACTTGTTCCATGCCTGCGGGGAGTTCCAGCCCGGTGCCCATGCGAACGGGATTTGCGAACGCGGCGCAGACGGCTGGTTGTTCCCTTCCATAGAGAAAGCGAACATGGTGTCTTTATCCTGCGGCTGGCGCGGTTCGTGCACGCTAATGTTGGCACGCATCGCAGTACGGCCACTGTAACGGTGCGGTTCACGCGCCAGTTTCTGGCCGCGAATGCGGAAGCTTGCTTCAGGCGCGGCATCTTTAATGCCTGCCAGCTGAGGCAGTTTTTCGACTACCGCGTCGATAACGTGGTCGAGCTGCGTCCAGTCCACTTCACGGCTCTGCACGGTGCTGTGCAGGGAGTGCAGCCAGCGCCAGCTTTCCAGCATCACGGTGTTGCTGTCGTAGTACGCCGGGTCATAAACCTGGAAGAAACGCTGTGCGCGGCCTTCGTTGTTGATAACGGTACCGTCGCTTTCTGCGAAGCTTGCCGCAGAGAGCACCAGGTGCGCTTTGTCCATAATCGCGGTGCGCTGATGGTCAATGACCATCACCAGCGGGGCTTTGGAGAGCGCGGCGTCTACGCGAGCGGCAGAAGCATGACGATGCAGGTCGTTTTCCAGCACCACCACGGCGTCAGCGGCACCGGATTCCAGTTCGCTTAAGGCTTCTTCCAGCGAGCCGCCGCCAATCATGCCCAGACCAATGCTGTTCACCGCACGGGCAATCATGGTCACGCCGACGTCCGCACCACGGCCTTTCAGGGCTTTGGCAACGTTGGCTGCCGCCTGAATGATCTCTGCGCTACCGGCGTTGGTACCGGAAATAATCAGCGGCTTCTTCGCACCTGCCAGGGCCTGAACAATCACGTCGACCTTGTTTTGCAGGTCGCGATCCAGCTCAACGGCCGGTGAGCTGTTGTCCAGCGCGTGGGCAATAGCAAAGCCGAGGCGCGCCTGATCTTCAACCGGTGCGCAGTAGGTCCACGCGGCGATATCGTCCAGACGGGTGTTGTCGACGTTGGTCACAAACAGAGGATGCTTCGCGCGCTGGCCGATGTTCAGGATTGCCGCAATCTGCCAGTCAGCCACTTTCTGCGCCGCTGCCATTTCACGTGCTTTACCCTTCACCGCCTGGCGAACCGCCAGAGCCGCGCGTGCGCCGGTCTGCGTCAGGTCTTCACCCAGCACCAGGACCGCATCATAGGATTCGATTTCGCGCAGCGCAGGGGTATGGATACCGCCTTCACGCAGCACTTTCAGTACCAGCTGCAGACGTTCCTGCTCGCCCTGGGCGATACCGGTATAGAAGTTTTCCGCCCCAACCAGCTCGCGCAGGGCGAAGTTGCTTTCGATGCTGGCGCGCGGAGAGCCGATACCGATCACTTTCTTCGACTGGCGCAGAATGTCTGCCGCGCCCTGCATCGCCTGTTCAGCGTTCAGGGTAATGAAGTCGTCGCCACGGCGTTGAACCGGCTGACGCGGACGGTCCTTCAGGTTCACATAGCCATAGCCGAAACGACCGCGGTCGCAGAGGAAGTAGTGGTTAACGGTACCGTTGTAACGGTTTTCGATACGGCGCAGTTCGCCGTAACGCTCACCCGGGCTGGTGTTACAGCCGAGGGAACACTGCTGGCAGATGCTTGGCGCAAACTGCATGTCCCATTTACGGTTGTAACGCTCGGAGTGAGTTTTATCGGTAAAGACGCCGGTCGGGCAGATTTCTACCAGGTTACCGGAGAATTCGCTCTCCAGCACGCCGTCTTCCGGACGACCGAAGTAGACGTTGTCATGCGCGCCATACACGCCCAGATCCTGACCGTCTGCATAGTCTTTGTAGTAACGCACGCAGCGGTAGCAGGCGATGCAGCGGTTCATTTCGTGAGAGATGAACGGCCCCAGGTCCTGGTTACGGTGGGTACGCTTGGTAAAGCGATAGCGACGGAAGCTGTGACCAGTCATCACGGTCATATCCTGAAGGTGGCAGTTACCGCCCTCTTCACAGACCGGACAGTCGTGCGGGTGGTTGGTCATCAACCACTCCACCACGCTTTCGCGGAACTGTTTGGCTTCTTCGTCATCAATCGAAATAAAGGTGCCTTCGGTAGCTGGCGTCATACAGGACATCACCAGGCGACCACGCGTGTCTTCCGCGTTTTGATATTGCTTCACCGCACACTGGCGGCAAGCACCGACGCTGCCCAGCGCCGGATGCCAGCAAAAGTACGGAATATCGAGGCCAAGAGACAGACAAGCTTCCAGCAGGTTGTCCGCCCCGTTAACTTCGTATTCTTTGCCGTCTACATGAATCGTAGCCATTAGCATGCTTCCAGTTGGCTCGGTCGAAACCGAGCGTTAATCAAAATTCTTGTCGTTACCAGCGCGCTTTAAGCAGGTTCGGCTGAATCCCATTAATCGCATGGGTATTGCTGAACGGCTGCTTGATGCCTGCTTCGAACTCGTCGCGGAAATATTTGATCGCGCTCTGCAGAGGTTCGACGGCACCCGGTGCGTGGGCACAGAAGGTTTTACCCGGGCCTAAGAATCGACACAGTTGCTCAAGCGTCTCGATATCGCCAGGCTGGCCTTCGCCACGTTCGATTGCACGCAGGATCTTCACGCTCCACGGCAGACCATCACGGCACGGTGTGCACCAGCCGCAGGACTCACGGGCGAAGAACTCTTCCAGGTTACGCACCAGCGATACCATCCCGATCTCGTGGTCGACGGCCATCGCCAGCGCCGTACCCAGACGGCTGCCTGCTTTACCAATGCTTTCGAATTCCATCGGCAGGTCAAGGTGGGCTTCGGTCAGGAAGTCTGTCCCTGCCCCACCCGGCTGCCAGGCTTTGAATTTCAGGCCATCACGCATGCCGCCAGCGTAGTCTTCAAGAATTTCACGTGCGGTGGTACCGAACGGCAGCTCCCAGACGCCAGGATTTTTAACGCGACCGGAGAAGCCCATCAGCTTGGTACCGGCATCTTTGCTTGAGGAGATGCCCTGATACCACTCCACGCCGTTGGCGAGGATAGCCGGAACGTTACACAGGGTTTCGACGTTGTTTACGCAGGTCGGTTTACCCCATACGCCGGAGCTTGCCGGGAACGGTGGCTTGGAACGCGGGTTCGCGCGGCGGCCTTCCAGGGAGTTAATCAGCGCGGTTTCTTCACCGCAGATATAACGCCCGGCGCCGGTGTGCACGAACAGTTCGAAGTCAAACCCGGTGCCCAGGATGTTTTTACCCAACAGGCCCGCTTCGGTGGCTTCGGCAATCGCGCGACGCAGGTTTTCTGCCGCTTCGATGTACTCACCGCGCAGGAAGATGTAGCCACGGTACGCTTTCAGCGCGAACGCGGAAATCAGCATGCCTTCCACCAGCAGGTGCGGCAGCTGCTCCATCAGCAGACGGTCTTTATAGGTACCCGGCTCCATTTCATCGGCGTTACACAGCAGGTAACGGATGTTCATGGATTCGTCTTTTGGCATCAGGCTCCACTTCAGACCGGTGGAGAAGCCCGCGCCGCCGCGGCCTTTCAGGCCAGACTCTTTTACCGCGTTAACGATGTCGTCCGGCGCCATGCCGCCCAGGGCTTTACGCGCACCGGCATAGCCGTTTTTGCTCTGATATTCGTCGAGCCATACCGGCTGTTTGTCATCACGCAGACGCCAGGTCAGCGGATGCGTCTCAGCAGTACGAATTACAGTTTTCATTTGTACTGCTCCAGCAGGTCAGGAATCGCTTCCGGCGTCAGATGGCTGTGAGTGTCCTCATCAATCATCATGGTCGGCCCCTTGTCGCAGTTACCCAGGCAGCAGGTTGGCAGCAGCGTAAAGCGGCCGTCAAACGTGGTCTGGCCCGGCTTGATATTGAGCTTCTTCTCAATCGCAGCCTGGATGCCCTGATAACCGGTGATGTGGCAGACAACGCTGTCACAGTAGCGGATCACATGGCGGCCAACCGGCTGACGGAAGATCTGGCTGTAGAACGTGGCGACGCCTTCTACGTCGCTTGCCGGAATACCCAGCACTTTTGCGATCTCATAGATCGCCCCGTCCGGCACCCAACCACGCTGTTTCTGTACGATTTTCAGCGCTTCAATGGACGCCGCACGCGGGTCTTCGTAGTGGTGCATCTCGTGCTCAATGGCGGCACGTTCTGCTTCACTCAGCTCAAAAGCCTCGGTTTGTGGTTGTTGATTCTCGTGCATAATTAGCGGTCCACATCTGACATAACAAAATCGATACTACCCAGATACACAATCAGGTCAGAGACCAGACTGCCGCGGATGGCGGACGGGATCTGCTGCAGGTGCGCAAAGCTCGGCGTACGCACGCGGGTACGGTAGCTCATGGTGCTGCCGTCACTGGTCAGGTAGTAACTGTTAATACCCTTGGTCGCTTCAATCATCTGGAAGGATTCTTGCGCCGGCATGACCGGCCCCCAGGAAACCTGCAGGAAGTGGGTGATCAGGGTTTCGATATGTTGCAGCGTGCGCTCTTTCGGCGGTGGCGTCGTCAGCGGGTGATCCGCCTTGAACGGGCCTTCCGGCATGTTGTTGAGGCACTGCTCAAGGATGCGCAGACTCTGGCGCAGCTCTTCCACTTTAAGCATCACGCGGGTGTAGCAGTCGGAAACACCGCCGCCCACCGGGACTTCAAAGTCGAAGTTCTCGTAGCCAGAGTAAGGACGGGCTTTACGCACGTCGAAATCAATACCGGTCGCACGCAGACCTGCACCTGTTGTCCCCCACTCCAGCGCTTCTTTCGCGCCGTAGGCAGCAACGCCCTGGGAACGGCCTTTCAGGATGGTGTTACGCAGCGCGGCTTTCTCATAAGACGCCAGACGTTTTGGCATCCAGTCGAGGAACTCACGCAGCAAACGGTCCCAGCCGCGAGGCAGATCGTGTGCCACACCGCCGATACGGAACCAGGCCGGGTGCATACGGAAACCGGTAATGGCTTCTACCAGATCGTAGATTTTCTGACGGTCGGTAAAGGCGAAGAAGACCGGGGTCATCGCGCCGACGTCCTGAATGAACGTGGAGATGTACAGCAGGTGGCTGTTGATACGGAACAGTTCTGACAGCATAACGCGAATCACGTTAACGCGATCCGGCGTAACGATACCCGCCAGTTTCTCAACGGCCAGCACGTATGGCATTTCGTTGACGCAGCCGCCAAGGTACTCGATACGGTCGGTATACGGAATGTAGCTGTGCCAGGACTGACGCTCGCCCATCTTCTCAGCACCACGGTGGTGGTAGCCGATGTCCGGAACGCAGTCGACAATCTCTTCGCCATCAAGCTGAAGAATAATACGGAATGCACCGTGCGCAGACGGGTGGTTCGGACCGAGGTTAAGGAACATGAAGTCCTCGTTGTCGGTACCGCGCTTCATGCCCCAGTCTTCCGGTTTGAAGGTCAGCGCTTCCATCTCCAGATCCTGCTTCGCTTTAGTCAGCTCAAACGGATCGAATTCGGTTGCACGTGCCGGGTAGTCTTTACGCAGCGGGTGGCCGGTCCAGGTCTGCGGCATCATGATGCGAGTCAGATGCGGGTGGCCGTCGAAGGTCATGCCGAACATTTCCCAGGTTTCACGCTCATACCAGTTCGCGTTCGGGAAAAGTTTGGTGATTGTCGGCAGATGCATGTCGTTTTCAGACAATGCCACCTTGAGCATGATATCCGTATTACGGTCTATTGAGATCAGGTGGTAGAAAACGGAAAAGTCCGCAGCAGGGAGCCCCTGGCGGTGGGTACGCAGACGTTCATCCATGCCGTGTAAGTCAAACAGCATGACGTATGGTTTTGGCAATTTCTTGAGGAAATCGACAACTTCCAGCAATTGCTCACGCTTCACCCAAACAACGGGTACCCCGGTGCGGGTAGCCTGAACAGTAAAGGCATCCGGCCCAAAACGGTTGCGCAGTTCGCCAATGACTGGGTCATCCAGATGATCCCGGGTCTGCCAGGCGGCTTCTTGCGCGGTTAAGTCGGTCATATTGTTCACCATTGCAAATGGTCCGTGGTGACTGTTGAGCCTGGCTTCGCGCTATTTGAGTAGTGATATGCGAAGGTGTTCTCCAGGCCTACAGGCGCAATTTAAATTTCGTCAGGCGTACGCAGATTGGTGACGGCAATACGTTCACCACGTTTACGCTCGCGCTCAGACTGCATGTTCGCGCGATACACACCCTGATCGCCAACAACCCACGACAGTGGGCGACGTTCTTTACCGATAGACTCCTGCAGCAGCATTAATGCCTGCATGTAAGCTTCCGGACGTGGCGGGCAACCCGGGATGTACACATCCACTGGGATAAATTTATCTACGCCCTGTACGACGGAATAGATGTCGTACATACCGCCAGAGTTAGCACATGCCCCCATGGAGATAACCCATTTAGGCTCCAGCATCTGGTCATAAAGACGCTGAATAACAGGTGCCATTTTGGTAAAGCACGTACCGGCTACCACCATCAGGTCAGCCTGACGTGGGGAAGCACGCAGTACCTCTGCCCCAAAACGCGCAACGTCATGCACCGCAGTGAATGACGTCACCATTTCAACGTAGCAGCAAGAAAGGCCAAAGTTGTAAGGCCAGATGGAGTTCTTACGACCCCAGTTGACCATATCGTGCATGGCATGTTCGAGTTTGCCCATGTACACGCTTTTATTGACTTCTTGCTCCAGGGGGTCGGTTACGATCTCCTGTTTTTGCAGGGGGTAACGGTCATTCTCACCGTTAGGATCTATGCGGGTGAGCGTATAATCCATCTTATTGCCTCGCTGTTACTGCTGACGATTAGAGATACTGTTTTCCGGGTTGATGTGTTCACGACGTGAACGCGCAGGCGTCCAGTCAAGCGCGCCAATACGCACCAGATAAACCAGACCGGCCAGTAGCACTAAAATGAAAATTGCGGCCTCGACAAAGCCCACCCAACCACTTTCGCGGATGGACGTTGACCATGCGAAAAGGTAAAGCGCTTCCACGTCGAAGATGACGAAGAACATGGCTACCAGATAGAACTTGGCAGACAGGCGTAAGCGAGCGGAACCTACTGAATCAATACCTGATTCGAAAGGTGTGTTTTTGTGCCTTGCACGGGCGCGACCGCCCAGGAACCAGCCGCCGACTAACATCAGGCAGCACAGGCCAATGGCTACAATAAGAAAGATTGCGAATGCCCAGTGATGAGCGATGACTTCTGTGGATGTTGACATACTCATTGCTTACTCATCAAAAGTGATACCAACGACACTGCTCTTGCTGGCAGATGGGCATCACATCGATTCATGGGGAGGAACAAATAACCTTACACTAACTGTCAGAAATGAGACGTAGACAGCAAAATGATGGGGTTTTTTACTCCTTTCTATAACCTATTGTCAACTTTAACAAAGGTTTCTTCACATTAAATTACATCGAGCGATTCTCATTAACATTTGGTGCCCTTTAACCCTGGTGGGTGCATGACTTTCCGTCAAATGTATGTTGTTGAATCGTGTCCGTTTCGGAAGTAAAAAAAATAACCCTCCTATTTTGACAGGATTTGCCAACGATTCCTCCCCCCAAATAGGAGTATTTTCTTGATCTGTGACACGCTTTTGTTAATTCAACCAGGAAAACGGCAACATATTTCCTGTTTTTTTAACATGAGAGGGATATGGATGAAGTTAGAACGGAAAACGGACAATATGTAAGCAAAATCATTTAGCTGATTGATAAATAGAGAGTATCCTGAAAATCCATATGCTATAAGCGGATATTATTGCTAAAAAAAAGCCACTGCATGCGAAAATCACACGAGTGGCCTTTTTTTACACTTACATTTTGTTACCAGAATTTTGAGCTGGCGATCACTCAAAATCCCCTTCAACGATCAGGGAATCATCCCCCCCTTCGGAGGTAACGCGCTCGAACTGCCACGGGTTATGGTAGTTTTCCATCGCGTCGAACACCACCTTTGCCAGCTCGTTATGGCTGGACGAATTGTGGCAGAGCAGATATTCCGTATCCGGCAGCGCAGGCAGGCCATCGGATTTTCCCAGAACGCGCAGATCGGGGCTCATCATCTCTACCGGACGCGCCGTTACACCCAGACCGGCCTTCACGGCTGCACGGACCGCTGGCAACGTGGAAGCCACATACGCCAGACGCCACGGAATGTTGGCCTCATTCAGCGCCGTGAGCACCATATCGCGGAACGGGCTCGGATCATCAAGCAAGACCAGCGGAACCGGTTCCCCTTTTTGCAGCACGTATTCGGCTGCGCAATACCAGTGCGTAGGCGATGTACGCAGCGTCAGGCAATCAAACTGCCCGGGACGATGCGTAGTCACCACCAGGTCGACTTTATTCTCATTTAACATCTCAACCATAAAAGCATTACGCTTTACGCTAACGTCCAGTGCAAGCTTCGGATAAACCGAACTAATACGGTTGAGAAGAAACGGCAATATTGTATCCGCTGACTCATCAGATGCGCCTAACGTTAGCACCCCTTGTAGGTTGCTAAACATTAATGACATACATGCTTCATCATTAAAGCGAAGAATTTTCCTGGCATAACCCAGAAGCTGAATACCGTGTTCCGTTAAGAGCTTATTACGCCCATGACGCGCAAAAAGCTCTTTACCAACCAGTTGCTCCAGCCGCTGCATTTGCTGGCTGACGGCGGACTGAGTTCGGCAAACGGCGGCAGCAGCTGCTGCAAAAGTGTTGAGATCGGCGACCGCAACAAACGTTCTCAGCAGATCGAGGTCGAGATTCATTATCGGACGATTTGCATTTATCATATCTATTCACTTTCAGGTTGCTCGTGCGGAGCTGCCCGGGTTGAAGCTGTGTGTAACAGTTAAGCAATTCCCTCTGAAGGTTTTCCCTCGCATCCCGGCCCGGCAGACTGCCTGACAGATAGTTATTGTGCTGCTTTATATCAACAGTCAGAAAGCACGTTTCATGACGTTATTTTTATTCTCTTAAACGTTCAGGATATTTAGATGTTCGCAGGTTTATGTAAATTACATTAAAGGTATAACACCTTTTCTGCCATCTTTATCGCAGCGCTGTCAACGTAGCAGGAGATGTTCGACACATTCCAGCCAGAGATAACTCCAACAATAACAATCAATTAATTCGGAAAATCAGTTACAGATATACAAAAGCCGTGTATCTGCCCCCTGCTTTCCTGTAAGACATCTTAACCCAAATCCACTTTATTTATAAGTCTTATTGCAATATTGAGGATTAAAGAAGAATGTTAAGCTTCTAAACTAATTTTATTAAAATTAACTAAAGTTGCATTTTATAGGTTAATAATAAATAAATTTTAATTTAGATTAAGACCATTCATTAATGGCACTTAACATTAATTTCACATGAGTAACTTTTAGCCACATTATGCTTTTACAGGAACATTCCTCAAGCATTCAGGATTTACGAAAAGTCACTCAGGGTGATTGCTACCGTCGTCCGGCTCACCACTTATTTTATTCAGCACAATATACAGTATTTTGACAAATTAATAGCACATTCGCCCCATCCTGGTACCGTAAGTGCAACTTTAAGCCAGTATAAAAGCGAATGTGCAGCGAAAAAGATTTATCAATTTTTTGCTGCCGGCACAAAATCTTCTACTGCACACCCTTCAAAACGAAGCGAGGGGGGAGTACATTATTCCGTGCTGACTTCCACGGCAGGGAGCGGCAATAATAGCGAAAAGGTTAAAGGTTCATGTCCCCTATCGAAAAATCCAGCAAGCTAGATAACGTCTGTTATGACATCCGCGGCCCGGTTCTGAAAGAGGCAAAACGCCTTGAAGAAGAGGGCAACAAGGTTCTGAAACTCAACATTGGTAACCCTGCGCCATTTGGTTTTGAAGCGCCGGATGAAATTCTGGTTGATGTGATCCGCAACCTTCCTACTGCACAAGGCTATTGCGATTCAAAAGGACTTTACTCCGCACGTAAGGCCATCATGCAGCATTACCAGGCACGCGGCATGCGTGATGTTACCGTTGAAGATATTTATATTGGCAACGGCGTCTCCGAACTGATCGTGCAGGCGATGCAGGCACTGCTGAACAGCGGGGACGAAATGCTGGTTCCCGCACCGGACTATCCGCTGTGGACGGCTGCAGTATCCCTGTCCAGCGGTAAGGCCGTGCACTATCTTTGCGACGAGTCCTCCGACTGGTTCCCTGACCTCGATGATATTCGTGCAAAAATTACGCCCCGCACGCGCGGTATCGTCATTATTAACCCGAACAACCCGACGGGCGCGGTCTACTCAAAAGAGCTGCTGATGGAGATAGTCGAGCTCGCCCGCCAGCACAACCTGATCATCTTCGCCGACGAAATTTACGACAAGATTCTGTACGACGCGGCGCAGCACCACTCAATCGCCGCGCTGGCCCCGGACCTGCTCACCGTCACCTTTAACGGCCTGTCCAAAACCTACCGCGTGGCCGGTTTCCGTCAGGGCTGGATGGTACTGAACGGTCCGAAAAAGCACGCCAAAGGCTATATTGAAGGGCTGGAGATGCTGGCTTCCATGCGTTTATGCGCCAACGTTCCGGCACAGCACGCAATCCAGACGGCGCTGGGTGGTTATCAGAGCATTAGCGAGTTTATCGTGCCCGGTGGTCGCCTGTACGAACAGCGTAACCGCGCGTGGGAGCTGATCAACGATATTCCGGGGGTTTCCTGCGTGAAGCCGAATGGGGCGCTCTATATGTTCCCGAAAATTGACGCGAAGCGCTTCAATATTCACGATGATCAGAAAATGGTGCTTGATTTCCTGCTGCAGGAAAAAGTGCTGCTGGTCCAGGGCACGGCGTTTAACTGGCCGTGGCCGGATCATGTGCGCATCGTGACGCTGCCGCGCGAAGATGACCTCGAAATGGCCATCAGCCGCTTTGGTCGCTTCCTCTCTGGTTACCATCAGTAATCTTAAAATCAGGCTACTTCGGTAGCCTGATTTGCATCTTCCCTCCCCTCCCCGCACAATGAACGCCTGTCGCAGTGAAGACAAAAGGTATCCTATGAGTCAGAGTCATTTCTTTGCCCACCTCTCCCGCCTGAAACTCATCAACCGCTGGCCGCTGATGCGCAACGTGCGCACAGAGAACGTGTCAGAGCACAGCCTGCAGGTTGCCATGGTCGCTCACGCGCTGGCCGCCATTAAAAACCGCAAATTCAACGGTCAGGTCAATGCAGAGCGCATCGCCCTGCTGGCGATGTACCACGATGCGTCAGAAGTGCTGACCGGCGACCTGCCTACTCCGGTGAAATATTTCAACTCGCAAATTGCGCAGGAATATAAGGCCATCGAGAAGATTGCCCAGCAGAAGCTGATCGACATGGTGCCGGATGAGTTGCGCGACATCTTTGAGCCGCTCATCGATGAGCATCAGTACACGGAAGATGAAAAGTCGCTGGTCAAACAGGCCGACGCGCTCTGCGCCTATCTGAAGTGTCTCGAAGAGTTGTCCGCAGGGAATAACGAATTTTTACTGGCAAAAACGCGCCTGGAAAAAACGCTGGAATCCCGCCGCAGCGAAGAGATGGATTATTTTATGCAGGTGTTCGTACCGAGCTTCCATTTATCGTTGGATGAGATCAGTCAGGATTCGCCGTTGTAATTTTTCGCCGGGTGGCGGCTTCGCCTTACCCGGCCTACGTTTCTGCACTCACGCTTAAAACGGGAACAGGACCGGTATCAATACCACGCACACCACCATCACCAGCACGGTGAACGGCACGCCCAGCTTCACGAAATCGCTGAACTTATAGTTCCCGGGCCCGAGCACCAGCGTGTTCACCGGTGAAGAGACCGGCGTCATAAATGCCGCGGAAGCGGCCATCGCCACCATCATCGCAAACGGGTACGGCGATACGCCCATGGACTTTGCCATCGCCAGCGCGATAGGCGCCATCAGTACCGCCGTCGCGGTATTCGAGATAAACAGACCGATGGTGGCGCACATGATAAATAAACAGACCATCATCATGTACGGCCCATACCCGCCGCCAACGTCCATTAAGCCTTTAACGATCAGATCCACGCCACCGGTTTTTTGCAACGCCAGGGCGAAAGGCATCATCCCGACGATGAGAATAATGCTCGGCCAGTGAACGGCTTTATAGGCGCTTTCGGCGTCAATACAGCGGAATTTACCCATCAACAGGCAGGCGATGATTGCCGCGACCGGATTGGGAATTTCATCGGTCAGCATCAGCGCCACCATCAGCACCAGACAAAAAATAGCGTGAGGTGCCTGGCTGTGCGCAGGCGACGCGTCGCTCTCCTCAACAGGCATGTTGAGCACCACAAAATCACGCCCTTTTTGCCCGAGCTGGCTTATCAGCTTCCAGTTACCGACAACCAGGAAGATGTCGCCCAGCAGGATCGGCTCATCGACTACCGCCCCTTCCATCGCCACTCCATCGCGCTTCAGCCCCACGACGTTAAGGCCATAGCGGGTACGGAATCCCATTTCCCGCACGGTTTTACCTAACAGTTCCGACTCCGGGATTAGCGATACCTCGGCCATGCCGACATCCAGCGCCTGATCGGAGAAATACTCCCCGCGAAGCACCATAGGTTCCAGCAGCTGTTCGCTGCAAAAATCGCGCAGATCCACGTCCGCGGTGGACATATCAATCAGCAGGACGTCACGCGCGCGGAATTCCGACACCCCGTTGACGTTAACGATCACTCGACGAAAACGTCGCCAGCGCTCTACGCCAATCACATTCGCGCCATAGCGCTCACGCAGTTTCAGATCATCAAGCCGCTGCCCAACCATCGGCGATCCGGGGCGAATAGCCAGACGGCGCGCGCGCCCGGTAAGGCGGTACTCTTTAATCAAATCGCGGAAGGTGCGTCGCTTCCATCCTTCTTTATTTTTGTCCTGTTTTTCACCTTTAAGGGCAAAACGGGTCAGCAGCATGTAGACCACGCCCATTACAAGAATAACCAGCCCAAGCGGGGTGACGCTGAAAAAACTGAAGCCCTCAAATCCTTCCCGGATCAGCTCGCTGTTGACGACCAGGTTCGGCGGCGTTGCCACCAGCGTCATCATTCCGCTGATCAAACCGGCGAAACTCAGGGGCATCATCAGGCGCGACGGCGAGCTCTGCATCCGCATGGAAACGCTCAGCACCACCGGGATAAAGATGGCGACCACGCCCGTGGAGCTCATAAACGCCCCCAGTCCGGCGACGGTCACCATCAGGTAGATCAGCATTTTGGTTTCGCTGCTGCCCGCCACTTTCACTAGCCACGACCCCACAATGGTCGCCACGCCGGTGCGCACCAGCCCATCACCAATAATAAACAGGGCTGCAATCAGGATAACGTTGGGATCGCTAAACCCGGAGAAGGCTTCCGGCAGCGTGAGCGTACCGCTCAGCACAAACGCGACGATGACAAACAAGGCGACGGCGTCCATGCGTACCTTGCCCGTTGCAAAAAGAAGGATGGCGATTAAAAGCAGGCTCAGGACCCAAATCAGTTCACCGTTCACAACATGTCCTTGTCAGTGGGAGATGAGAAATTTTGCCATAAAAAAGCCCCATCAGCGTGGGGCTATATCATGGGTTTACATTTTTAGCGAGAGGGTTACAACACCATCAGAGGCTTTCGAAACAGCCAGTGCCGTCAGTGAATCGAGCACCAAATCTGCCTCCTCCAGGCGGGGAGATCCCGCCGGAACGTTAACGGCGATGACGTGGCTCCCTGCGTTCAGCCCGGCCAGTACGCCAGCCGCCGCATCTTCCACCACCACGCACTCTGCCGGGTCGAGGCCCAGCAGTTCAGCGCCCAGTAAAAATGCATCAGGTTCCGGTTTACCCCGCTTCACGCGCTCCGCCGTAATAAACACGTCAGGCGTCGGCAACCCTGCCGCCTTGTGTCGGGCGTGGGCAACCGGTACGGAACCGGAGGTGACGATAGCCCACGGGATCTGCGCCTCGTTCAAATGCTCAAGCAGTTCGCGCGCGCCTGGTAATGCGGTGATGCCGTCAGTATCGGTGGCTTCAATATGCTCCAGGTATTTGAACTCCGCCTGAATTTCGTCCTCAGTGCGTCCGGCCAGGAAGTGCCGTAGCGAGGTAATGGCCTGTTTGCCATGGATAAAATTCAACACGTCCTGATGGTCGATGCCATGTCTGTCAGCCCAATGGCACCATGAACGCTCCACAACCGGCAGCGAGTCCACCAGCGTACCGTCCAGATCAAACAGAAAACCTCTACACTGCACACGCACCTCCGTCAGGCATTAATGATTTGTTGAATTTCGTTGCTGCTTAAATGGTACTGACGCGGACAGGCATGCCACGCGCTCAGCATGCGCTGATACTTATCCCACATCGGGGTCTGCGCGTTGAAGCCGTGGGTGCCCGCGTCAAAGTGGGTATAACGCCCTTCCGTATTCACCATAAAACGAACATAGCTCAGATAACGCGCTTCCGTTGCGGCATCAAAGCCTAAAAAGGTCACGCGGCGCTCGTCAATGGACTGCCGATCTTTGAGATTCGTCCAGGACACGTGCAGAGCGTGATACATCTCCATAATGTCGATCACGATGCGGCAGGTTTCTTCTTTCAGCTCGCCAAACTCGCGGTCCAGTTCACGCATTTGCAAACCAAAGCCGCGTTCGACGATGGTTTGCAGGCGGCTGTAGCGCGCAGCGTTATCGGGATCAAGCATAGTCATCATCTTGTACTGGTTAGACAAAATCAGACGTTGAGCATGGGTCATTTCCATCTTTCGACTCCTGTAGCGCATTGCACTTAAAAAAAAGACACGGTAACTGATTGTTACTGTGCCTTCTTTTCGTCGTCGTTTCGATGATCAATCACAAATCATCGAGGAATGTTTTATCCAGTTGCTTAAAAGCACGCTTTAACGTGTCCGCCAGCGCCTGGTAATCCGGCTTGCCTTCAACCGGGGCGAGCGCCTGCCCGGCCTCTTCAAGCTTACCGCGCACTTCATAAAACCAGTGTAAAATAGAAGGTGGAAGTGGCGTGATGGACCGTTTACCTAACCACCACAGGCCCTGCATCGGCAGGCTTAATGCGAAGAGCGCCGTGGCGACGGCGGGTCCAAGCTGCCCACCCAGCGCAATCTGCCAGCACAGCGTAAAGACAGCGACAGGCGGCATAAAGCGAATCGCATAACGCGTGGCGCGGATGGTGCGATTCTCAATAAACATCGGCGCAAGGCGCTTTTCCATTGGCCACGTCTTTGCATAATGCTGTCCCCGACGAAACAGACTGAAGAAATTTACGGACGGGTTCTCTGGTGTCGACATGGCTGTACCTCAACTTCACATATAAAAATTAAAATTTTCGTGCAAAACCACAACAAGCTATGACAACGTTCAAAATATTTTGTCATCTCTACCCCGTATCGGGTATCCTGTGCCAGCCTGATAGGGCCATAGACGAGAATCATTAGCTCGTCAAATTATTGCATATTATGCCATTGGCTGAAAATTGTGCAAAATGGCATAAAATCATAGTTATTTCTTCCATCATGCCACAATGTTCGTTTGGCATGATGTTAATCATAAATGTCCGAGTCATCATGCGTTACGCTGTTAGACTCACTGACGTTTTTTTAGCCACGTATCAATAATAGGTACTTCCATGTCGAGTAAGTTAGTACTGGTTCTGAACTGCGGTAGCTCCTCACTGAAATTCGCCATCATCGATGCGCTCAACGGTGACGAATACCTCTCTGGTTTGGCCGAATGTTTCCATCTGCCTGAAGCACGCATCAAGTGGAAGATGGACGGCAGCAAACAAGAAGCGGCTTTAGGTGCAGGCGCCGCTCACAGTGAAGCGCTGAACTTTATCGTTAACACTATTCTGGCACAAAAACCAGAACTGTCTGCTCAGCTGACTGCGATTGGTCACCGTATCGTCCACGGCGGCGAAAAATACACCAGCTCCGTGGTGATCGACGAATCTGTGATCCAGGGCATCAAGGACTCTGCGTCCTTCGCACCGCTGCACAACCCAGCTCACCTGATCGGTATCGCTGAAGCACTGAAATCCTTCCCGAATCTGAAAGACAAAAACGTGGCCGTGTTCGACACCGCGTTCCATCAGACCATGCCGGAAGAGTCTTACCTCTATGCCCTGCCATACAGCCTGTACAAAGAACATGGAGTACGTCGTTACGGCGCGCACGGCACCAGCCACTTCTATGTGACTCAGGAAGCCGCAAAAGTCCTGAACAAGCCGGTTGAAGAACTGAACATCATCACCTGCCACCTGGGCAACGGTGGTTCTGTTTCGGCTATCCGCAACGGTAAATGTGTTGATACTTCCATGGGTCTGACCCCGCTGGAAGGTCTGGTGATGGGTACCCGTTCCGGTGACATCGACCCGGCAATCATCTTCCACCTGCATGACACCCTGGGCATGAGCGTTGACCAGATCAACAAAATGCTGACCAAAGAGTCTGGTCTGCTGGGTCTGACCGAAGTCACTAGCGACTGCCGTTACGTTGAAGACAACTACGCAGAGAAAGAAGACGCTAAACGTGCAATGGACGTTTACTGCCACCGTCTGGCGAAGTACATCGGCTCTTACACTGCGCTGATGGAAGGCCGTCTGGACGCGGTTATCTTCACCGGTGGTATCGGTGAGAACGCGGCAATGGTTCGTGAACTGTCCCTGGGCAAACTGGGCGTTCTGGGCTTTGAGGTTGATCACGAGCGTAACCTGGCTGCCCGCTTCGGCAAGTCTGGCTTCATCAACAAAGAAGGCACCCGCCCTGCTCTCGTAATCCCAACTAACGAAGAGCTGGTTATTGCGCAAGACGCGCACCGCCTGACTGCCTGATTCCACACCGCCAGCAATGCTGGCGGTGCTGTTTTGTAACCCGCCCAATTGCGGCGGTAACGAAAGAGGATAAACCGTGTCCCGTACTATTATGCTGATCCCTACCGGAACCAGCGTCGGCCTGACCAGCGTCAGCCTTGGCGTTATCCGTGCTATGGAACGCAAAGGCGTTCGTCTGAGCGTCTTTAAGCCAATTGCCCAGCCACGTGCCGGTGGCGATGCGCCAGACCAGACCACCACCATCGTTCGCAAGAACTCCAATCTGCCGGCGGCCGAACCGCTGAAGATGAGCCACGTTGAGTCTCTGCTCTCCAGCAACCAGAAAGACGTGCTGATGGAAGAGATCATCGCCAACTACCATGCTAACGCGCAAGACGCGGAAGTGGTGCTGGTTGAAGGTCTGGTGCCAACCCGCAAACACCAGTTTGCGCAGTCTCTGAACTTCGAAATCGCGAAAACCCTGAACGCAGAGATCGTTTTCGTGATGTCTCAGGGCACCGACACCCCAGAGCAGCTGAACGAGCGTATCGAGCTGACGCGCAGCAGCTTCGGCGGCGCGAAAAACACCAACATCACCGGCGTGATCGTCAACAAGCTGAACGCGCCAGTGGATGAGCAGGGCCGTACTCGCCCTGACCTGTCCGAGATCTTCGACGACTCTTCCAAAGCGAAAGTCATCAAAGTTGACCCGGCTAAGCTGCAGGAATCCAGCCCGCTTCCAGTTCTGGGCGCGGTGCCATGGAGCTTCGATCTGATTGCCACCCGTGCAATCGACATGGCGCGTCACCTGAACGCCACCATCGTTAACGAAGGCGACATCAACACCCGCCGCGTGAAGTCCGTGACCTTCTGTGCGCGTAGCATTCCGCACATGCTGGAACACTTCCGCGCAGGTTCCCTGCTGGTGACCTCCGCAGACCGTCCTGACGTGCTGGTTGCAGCCTGCCTGGCCGCGATGAACGGCGTGGAAATCGGTGCGATCCTGCTGACCGGTGCCTACGAGATGGACCCGCGCGTCAGCAAGCTGTGCGAACGCGCGTTCGCCACCGGTCTGCCGGTCTTCATGGTGAACACCAACACCTGGCAGACCTCCCTGAGCCTGCAGAGCTTCAACCTGGAAGTGCCGGTTGATGACCACGAGCGTATCGAGAAAGTTCAGGAATACGTTGCGGGCTACATCAACGCAGACTGGATCGAATCCCTGACCGCGACCTCCGAGCGCAGCCGTCGTCTGTCTCCTCCAGCATTCCGTTACCAGCTGACCGAGCTGGCGCGCAAAGCGGGCAAACGCGTTGTTCTGCCAGAAGGCGATGAACCACGTACCGTTAAAGCAGCGGCTATCTGTGCAGAGCGCGGCATCGCGACCTGTGTGCTGCTGGGTAACCCGGATGAGATTAACCGCGTAGCGGCCTCTCAGGGCGTTGAGCTGGGCGCTGGCATTGAAATCGTTGACCCAGAAGTGGTTCGCGAAAGCTACGTTGCCCGTCTGGTTGAGCTGCGTAAGAGCAAGGGCATGACCGAAGCCGTTGCGCGCGAGCAGCTGGAAGACAACGTAGTGCTGGGCACGCTGATGCTGGAGCAGGACGAAGTCGACGGTCTGGTTTCCGGTGCGGTTCACACCACAGCGAACACCATCCGTCCACCGCTGCAGCTGATCAAAACCGCGCCAGGCAGCTCTCTGGTTTCTTCCGTGTTCTTCATGCTGCTGCCTGAACAGGTTTACGTTTACGGCGACTGCGCGATCAACCCGGATCCAACCGCAGAACAGCTGGCCGAAATCGCTATCCAGTCCGCGGACTCTGCGATTGCCTTTGGTATCGAACCGCGCGTAGCGATGCTCTCCTACTCCACCGGCACCTCAGGTGCAGGTAGCGACGTAGAAAAAGTGCGTGAAGCGACCCGTATTGCGCAGGAAAAACGTCCTGATCTGATGATCGACGGCCCGCTGCAGTACGACGCCGCGGTTATGGCTGACGTTGCGAAATCTAAAGCGCCGAACTCGCCGGTTGCAGGCCGCGCTACCGTGTTCATCTTCCCGGATCTGAACACCGGTAACACCACCTACAAAGCGGTCCAGCGTTCTGCCGACCTGATCTCCATCGGGCCGATGCTGCAGGGCATGCGCAAACCTGTGAACGACCTGTCTCGTGGCGCACTGGTAGACGATATCGTTTACACCATCGCGCTGACGGCTATCCAGTCTTCGCAGCAGCAGTAATGTTAAAAAGCCCGGTGGCGCTAGTGCTTACCGGGCAAGAAAGGCGACCACTTAACCGGTCGCCTTTTTTATTTACAGCAGCTCGCGCGCCGCCGATACAATGTCATGTGCCGTCAGGCCATACTCTTTCTGCAGAAAATCCTGCGTCCCCACCTGGCCGTAACGCTCCTTAACGCCCACCCGCCGCATCGGCACCGGGCAGGTTTCCACCAGCACTTCCGCCACCGCCGACCCGAGGCCGTTGTGAATGCTGTGGTTTTCACAGGTGACGATGCGCCCGGTCTTCTCGGCGTAGTTTTTCACCAGCATCCGGTCGATAGGCTTCAGGGTAAACATGTCGATGACCGCCGCGCTGACGCCCTCCTGCTCAAGCTGGCGCGCGGCTTCCAGCGCTTCCGACACCATGATGCCGTTGGCAATCAGGGTAATATCGGTTCCTTCGCGCAGCACGTTGCCTTTGCCAATGGTGAAGGTTGAGCCAGGCGCATACACGCTCGGTGCCTGCTTACGGATGGTCCGCACCCAGTAGAAACCGTCGAGATCGATAAGCTGTCGCAACACGTCCTCGAACATCACCGCGTCGGTCATCTCCAGCACCACCGAATGCGCCAGACCGCGCACGATGCCCATATCCTCAAACGACATATGCGTTCCGCCGTTGTGGCAGGCCGTCACGCCCGCGTCTGAAGCAATCACCTTCACGTTGTTTCGCTGATAGTCCAGAGACATAAACAGCTGGTCAAAACAGCGGCGGCTGGCAAAGGCGGTGAAGGTGTGAACGAACGGCTTGCGTCCGGTAAGCGACAGCCCCGCCGCCGTGCCGATGACGTTGGCCTCCATAATGCCGCAGTTAATCACGTGCTGCGGATAATCGCGCGCCACGCCGTCCATCGCCATCGAGCTCATCAGATCTGCTTCGAGCGCAATGATGTCACTTCCGGCCTCAATCTGTTTTGCCACGAAGCCAGCGTAGACCTTACGCATCTCAACGGCGTCTTTCTGTCCTGCCGGTGCAACCTTAATCATGTGAAGCCTCCAGTTGGCGAATCGTCTCGTTGAGGGCCGCTTTGCTCTCCGCGGTCAATCGCAGGTGGTGCGAATTGCTGAGCTGCTCCAGATACGGCACCCCCTGGCCTTTGATGCTGTCGAGGATCACCACCCGCGGGCGAGCGTCCGCGGCAGGCACCCGGGACGTCACCTCCAGCAGCGCAGGAATGTCGTCCCCCTTCACCGTCACCACGTCAAAGCCAAAGGCGCGGAATTTGCCCTCCAGGTCGAACGCGCTGATGATCTCGTCCAGCTCGCCGTCGAGCTGCTGTTTGTTCCAGTCGACAAATACCGTCAGGTTGTTCAGGCGATGGTGGGCAATAAACTGGAATGCTTCCCAGCACTGCCCCTCGTTCAGCTCGCCGTCGCCGACGATACAGAAGACCCGATTCGGTCGCCCGGCCAGCCTGTGCGACAGCGCCATACCGCCGGCGATGGAAATCCCCTGTCCCAGCGAACCGGTGGTAGCATCTACGCCGCGCGTTTTCAGGCGGTCCGGGTGGCTCGGCAGGCGCGTGCCGTTCTGGTTTAGCGTGCTTAGCTCTTCCACCGGGAAGTAGCCCTTGATTGCCAGCGTGCTGTAGAGCGCCGGGCCCGCATGGCCTTTCGACAGGACAAAATAGTCTCGCTCCGGCCAGTCCGGATCCGCCGGGTCGATTTTCATCACCGCGCCGTAGAGCACGGCCAGCGTTTCAACCACCGACATGCTGCCGCCATAGTGTCCAAAGCCCAGCTGCGTCAGCGACTTCAGCGTCTCAAGACGGATCTGACGCGCGAGTTCGGTTATCTCTTTCTCATTCATGATTTGGCTCCGGTGTTTTCCTGCGCGTTACCGCCCGCAGGTTTGTTTTTCGCGAAGACGTTGTACGCCACCAGCAGCGCGAACAGCGCCACGACCAGCCCGGTGATGGCCAGCGGCGACAGGAAGCGCGCCAGGTTGCCGAGGACAATCCCGACCGCGCCGAAGTCGGCGTCCGAGAAGGTGGTGTTGGCAAAACCAATGGCGCCCAGTACCGGCAGCAACAGGACCGGCAGGAAGGTAATCAGCAGACCGTTGGCAAACGCACCAATCATCGCCCCGCGACGTCCGCCGGTGGCATTACCGAACACGCCAGCGGTTGCGCCGGTGAAGAAGTGCGGCACCACACCCGGGAGGATTAGCACCCAGCTGAACTGACCGCAGATGAACAACCCCACAATCCCGCCGAGGAAGCTAAACAGGAAACCAATCAGCACCGCGTTTGGCGCATAGGGGTACACCACCGGGCAGTCCAGCGCAGGACGCGCGTTCGGCACCAGTTTCTCCGAGAAGCCGGTAAAGGCCGGGACAATTTCTGCCAGAATCAGGCGTACGCCCTGCAGGATAATGAACACCCCCGCCGCAAAGGTGATTGCCATGATGATGGCGTAGACGAGGTAGTTCTGGCCGGCGCTGAAGGTAGCCTCGACGTACTCGCGCCCGGCGCTCACCGCCATGATCAGGTAGATAATCATCATGGTCAGGGAAATGGAGATCGAGCTGTCGCGCAGGAAGCTCAGATTCTTAGGCAGGTTCATCTCTTCGGTTGAGCGGGAGCCTTTGCCGACCTTGCTGCCAATCCAGCCTGAAAGCACGTAGCCCAGCGTGCCGAAGTGGCCGAAGGCAATCTCATCGTTGCCGGTAATGCGCTTCATGTAGCGCTGCGCAATCGCCGGGAAGAAAGCCATGATCAGGCCGAGGATCAGCGAGCCTGTAAAGACCAGTCCTACGCCTTCAAAGCCCGCCACCGTCAGGATCACGCCAATCATGCACGCCATGTAAAACGTGTGGTGCCCGGTCAGGAAGATGTACTTCAGGCGAGTAAAGCGCGCGACGATAATATTCGCCACCATGCCGAAGGCCATAATCAGCGCGGTCGCTGCACCGTATTTTTCCAACGCAATGGACACAATCGCTTCATTGTTTGGAATAATGCCCTGAATCGTAAAGGCGTGTTCGAACATACCGCCTAACGGATTTAATGAACCGACCAGCACCGTGGCGCCGCCGCCCAGCACAATAAAGCCCAGAATAGTTTTAATGGTTCCTTTCACCACGTCCGAAAACGCTTTTTTCTGCGCAACCAGACCAATAAGCGCAATTAAACCGACCAGCACCGAAGGGACTTTTAAAATATCAACAACGAAATTCAGCGTTTCAAGGATAAACATATCCACCTCGCCTTATCAGGGTTATTGTCTTTCGAACCAGGCGCGCAGCTGCGCTTCAAGTTCGTTGATGTCGATGATGTTGTTGATCACCACCAGCTGGCTTTCCGGCACGCTGGCGCTGGCCGCAATGTCTTTTGCCATCACGAACAGGTCGGCCGCGCCTGGCGTGGCCGAGGAGAGATCGGAATGTTCAACCTCAGCCTCAATCTCCAGCTTTTTGAGCACCTTTTTTATATTCATTTCGACCATAAAACTGCTGCCCAGGCCAGAACCGCAAATAGCCATGATTTTCATTGTTATCCCCTTATTTTGAGTAGAGTACGCCCCATCACGCTGACGCGTAATGTTGTGAAAAACCGGATTACAGAATTAAATCAGAAGCGGTTAATAATTGTTTTAATTTCCTCCCGCGTATTCGCCTGATGCAGTTTCTCCATATCCTCGTCGCTGGAAAATAATTCCGCGAGTGCGGATATCATTTCAATATGGCTATGTTTGTCCGGTGCCGCGAGCATGATAATCACATCGACAGGGTCAAACTCACCGGCACCAAACGAGACGCCCTGTTTTAGTTTTAATAAAGACAACCCCAGTCCTTTGGCACCTTCCTCCGGCCGCGCATGCGGCATCGCCAGCCCTGGTGCCAGCACATAATAGGGTCCTAACGTGTGGTGTTGCTGGATGATGGCCGTGACGTATTCGGGCTCAATCACCTGCAAATCCAGAAGCGGCTTCGCGCACAGCTCCAGCGCCTGCGGCCAGTTTTCCACGCTATCCTGCAGCGTGATGGTTGTATCATATATCCATTTTTTGAGCACTTTTCACTCCCGCTACACGCTTAAGATGAGCAAACTTTATTCAACAGATCGCTGGATGACTGCGATCGCGATCACAAAGATAGCGCTACCAATAGTTAACATACAAAAATGTGATAGCGCTATCAAATTGCAATCACGGTGCTAAATCACAGCAAAAAAAGGGATTTAAGGCGTATACTGCCTGTCACGTGAAACGAAGGAAAATAAAAACGCGTCTGGTCAGCAGGAAGGTGTATGTCTCTAACCCGAAAACGGCGCAGTACTGGTAAAGTGACACTTGCCGATGTCGCACAGCTTGCCGGTGTGGGCACGATGACCGTGTCCCGTGCGCTTCGCACGCCCGAACAGGTTTCCGATAAACTACGAGAAAAAATTGAAGCTGCCGTGCAGGAGCTGGGTTATATGCCTAATCTTGCCGCCAGTGCCCTTGCCTCGGCGTCGTCATGGACGATAGCCATGGTGGTGCCCAACCTCTCCGAAGCCGGCTGCTCGGAGATGTTCGCCGGGCTACAGCAGGTGCTGCAGCCTGCCGGATATCAGATCATGCTGGCAGAATCCCAGCATCGCCTTGAGCAGGAGGAGAAACTGCTGGAGACGCTGCTGGCGTCGAACATTGCCGCCGCTATCCTGCTCAGCGTTGAACATACCGATACTGTTCGCCACTGGCTGAAAAATGCCTCTATTCCGGTGATGGAGATGGGCGCCATGCGCGCCGATCCGATTGATATGAATATCGGGATTGATAACGTGGCGGCCATGTATGAACTCACGGAAATGGTGATTAAGCGCGGCTATCAAAATATTGGCCTGCTGTGCGCCAACCAGGAGCAGTGGATTTTCCAGCAGCACCTTCAGGGCTGGTACAAAGCCATGCTTCGCCACCATATGTCGCCGAACCGGGTCATTAACGCGGCGATGCCGCCTAGCTTCTCGACCGGCGCGGCGCAGCTGCCCGAGTTCCTGCTGGCCTGGCCGGAGCTGGATGCGCTGGTATGCGTCTCTGACGAGCTGGCCTGCGGCGCGCTATATGAGTGCCAGCGCAGGCGAATCAAGGTGCCGGACGATCTGGCAGTGGTAGGCTTTGGCGATAGCGACGTGAGCCGCGTCTGTCAGCCGCCGCTGACGACGATGGCGGTGCCGCATCGTAAGATTGGAATTGAAGCCGGGAAAGCGTTGCTGGAGCGTCTGAATGACGGTGACTGGCGCGATCAAAAGCCAATCGCGTCCAGTCTGTGTCTGAGAGAGAGTTGCTGAAGCTTACTCAGCCTCTTCCTCTTTCTCTGATTTGGTCGATTCGTTTTTGGCGTTGCGGGTCATCCACAGCGCCAGCGCTTTTAACGAATCCGGCGTAAACTCGTCGCAACGCGCGGTAATTTCTTCTGGCGTCATCCAGCAGACTTCACTCACCTCTTCTTCCTGCAGGGCAAACGGGCCGTGAGAAACGCAGCTAAACAGCCCGCCCCAGACGCGACAGTTTTCGTCTTCGAAATAGAACTGACCGTGCTCGGCAAACGGCACACCGGCGATACCTAGCTCTTCTTCTGCTTCTCGACGCGCGGAATCCAGCAGCACTTCATCTGCCTGGACAACCCCGCCTGCAGTGGCATCCAGCATCCCTGGGAGAAAATCTTTGGTGTCCGTACGGCGCTGGACCAGAATTTTGCCCATACCGTCATGCACAACGATGTACGTTGCACGGTGACGCAGACGCTCCGCACGCATTTGTTCGCGACTGGCCTGCGCGATCACTTCATTCTCTTCGCTGACAATGTCAACCCACTCTGTACTTGCCAAATGACTCTGCTCCACCATCGGGAAACCTTCTCTTCTAAGCGCTCTTTCGGCGCGTTTGCAGTTGAGGTGTAACTTACGGATTAATCGCTACCTGCGCAATAACTTGCTGATCATTAAGTGCGATAACGCTCAGGGTATTTCCTTCCAGCATGCCGTAGCTCGCAGGATATCCGCCTTTTGGGATGCTAACCGAGCCCGGATTAAAGTGATAAATCTCACCGCGTTTTTCCGCAACCGGAATATGAGTATGACCGTAAACCAGGACATCGCCAGCTGCGAGAGCCGGGAGATTATCCGGGCTGAAAAGATGTCCGTGGGTCAGGAACAGGCGGTGTTGTTCGAGCAGCACCTGCTGCCACGGCGCGGTAATGGGAAAATGCAGCAGCATCTGGTCCACTTCGCTGTCGCAGTTGCCGCGAACGGCGATGATGCGCGAGGCATACGGGTTGAGTTTTTCCACGACCTGCGCAGGGTCATAGCCCTCCGGCAGCGCGTTGCGAGGGCCATGATTCAGCACGTCGCCCAAAATAATCAGCCACTGCGCACCGCTTTGTGCAAACAGGGAAAGGACACGCTCGGTTGCGGGCAGCGATCCATGGATATCCGACGCAAACATCAGTTTCATCAGTCACTCCTCGGGAAAACAGACTGCCCCCATCATACCTTAAGCGTCTGGGCTTATCAGCCCGCGCGCTTAGCCGAGAGTGCCACATAGCGCTGCACGGAGGCACGCTGCCACTGAAACGCAGCATAATCCACCAGCAGCTGCGGCACCTCATCACCGTTGAAGATCAGGCGGTTTAGCATCAACGCCAGATCGGCGTCGGCAATGCACCACTCGCCAAAAAGATTCGGGTTGCCATGGGCAAGCAGAGAGGTGGCGGTTTCAATCAGTTTCTTCGCGCTTTCTACACCTTCTGCGCTCAGCGCCGGCTTTTTCACCCCGGCAAACACAACGTCCGTCGAGCGTTCGACGCGAATCGGCACCAGATCGCTACGCAGCCACGCCTGGATCTGCCGCGCCCGCGCGCGCTTTTGCAGATCGTGAGGATAGATACGTTCCCACTCCGGGGGGGCGAACCGATCTTCCAGATACTCATCGATCGCCGACGATTCGCTCAGGGCAAAACCGTCAATCTCCAGCACCGGCACGCGTCGGGTCAGGTCGTAACCCTGCCACTGTGGATTGAGATGTTCACCGCCGTCGAGATCAACGGTCTTCAGCGTAAAGGTGAGTCCTTTTTCGGCCAGCGCAACGTATACGCTCATAACATAGGGAGAAAAGAAATTCGCATCGGACCACAACGTGATTACGGGCTGGTTCATAACATCCTCATCGGCTGATCGGGTTTTTACTCAACATATAATCTCTTTGCCTCGCTGTCACTTGATGAAAACTCACGATTTACAACAACCACCTATACTCATTTGTCATGGCACCACTATTCGCATGGACAGGAGTTGAGAATGATCGACCTTTATTACGCCCCTACCCCAAACGGCCATAAGATCACCCTCTTTCTTGAAGAAGCCGAGCTGGATTACAGGATCATTCGCGTGGATATCAGCAAAGGCGAACAGTTCAGCCCTCTCTTTCTGGCTATCTCGCCGAATAATAAAATCCCGGCCATTATTGATAACCAGCCGGCGGACGGGGGCAGACCATTGAGCCTGTTTGAATCCGGTGAAATTTTGCTCTATCTGGCGGAGAAAACCGGCAAGCTGCTGAGCGGCGAACTGCGCGAGCGTCACCATACCCTGCAGTGGCTTTTCTGGCAGGCAAGCGGGCTGGGCCCCATGCTGGGACAAAATCATCATTTTACCGCTTACGCCCCGCAGCCTATTCCTTACGCGATAGAACGCTATCAGGTTGAGACTCAACGGCTCTATGACGTTCTGAACCGTCGGCTGAAGAAAACGCCGTGGCTCGGGGGCGATCATTACAGTATTGCCGATATCGCCTGCTGGCCGTGGGTGAATACGCATGAAAAACACCGCATTGACCTGGCCGCTTACCCGGCGGTGAACAACTGGTTTGAGCGCATCCGGACCCGCCCGGCGACCGAGCGGGCGATGCAAAAAATCCAGCAAATTTAACCCGGTATGAGGCTGGGTGCCTGTGAAGCTCTCATGTATTATGGGCAGGAAATACTGACACGGAGAAGACCTGCAATGTCACAGCCAGACGCTATTATTCGCATAAAAAATTTACGCCTGCGTACCTTCATCGGCATCAAAGAGGAAGAGATCGCCAACCGTCAGGATATTGTCATTAACGTGGTAATTCACTACCCCGCAGACAAAGCGCGGGCCAGCGAAGACATCAACGACGCGCTGAACTACCGCACAATAACCAAAAACATCATCCAGTACGTTGAGAATAACCGCTTCTCTCTGCTGGAAAAATTAACTCAGGATGTGCTCGATATCGCACGCGAACATCACTGGGTCACTTATGCTGAAGTTGAGATCGATAAACTTCACGCCCTGCGCTATGCCGACTCCGTCTCCATGACGTTAAGCTGGCGGCGCCAGGCGTAAACCTGGAGGTTGTATGAAGATTTTGCTGACCGGCGGTACAGGCCTTATTGGTCGTCACCTCATTGCGCGTCTGCAGGCCATGCACCATGACATCACCGTGGTCACGCGCAGCCCGGAGAAAGCGCGCCAGGTGCTGGGGGCAGGTGTTGATATCTGGAAAAATCTGGCCGAGCAGCAAAATCTGGACGGCTTCGACGCCGTCATTAACCTCGCGGGTGAACCCATCGCCGATAAGCGCTGGACGGAAGAGCAAAAACAGCTGTTATGCAGCAGCCGGTGGAACATCACCGAAAAGCTGGTCGAGCTGATCCGCAATAGCCACACCCCGCCTTCGGTGCTGATTTCGGGTTCAGCGGTGGGCTATTACGGCGATCTTGGCGAGGTGGTTGTAACCGAGGAAGAGCCGCCCCATAACGAGTTTACCCATAAGCTCTGCGCCCAGTGGGAGCGTATCGCCTGCGCGGCGCAGAGCGATCGGACCCGCGTCTGCCTGCTGCGGACCGGTGTCGTTCTCGCGCCGAAAGGCGGCATTCTGGCTAAGATGCTTCCCCCTTTCCGGCTCGGACTCGGTGGCCCCATCGGTAATGGTCGTCAGTACCTGGCCTGGATCCATATCGACGATATGGTCAACGGGATTCTCTGGCTGCTGGATAACGAACTGCGCGGGCCGTTCAATATGGTTGCGCCGTATCCGGTGCGCAATGAACAGTTTGCCCACGCGCTGGGGCATGCCCTGCACCGTCCGGCAATTTTGCGCGTGCCTGCGACGGTTATTCGCCTGATGATGGGTGAAGCGTCTGTTCTGGTATTAGGCGGGCAGCGGGCACTGCCCAAACGGCTGGAAGCGGCCGGCTTTGCGTTCCGCTGGTATGAATTAGAAGAGGCGCTGGGGGATGTGGTGCGGTGAATATGGTACAGTGACAGGCCATGTTCTGAAGATATGGCGTAACAATGGCAACCATCACCACACCCCGGCTTTACCTCACCCCCTTCGAACCCACTGACTGGGCCTTCTTCCGCTCGCTACGAGAAGATCGCAGTATCATGCGCTACATGGCCGCCATCGCCCCGGAAAAAGAGACCCGACGCGTGTTTGCCGCGCGACTCGCTGCTGCTCATGTGTTTGTTATTCGCGCCCGGGATGATGATACGCCGCTGGGCGATATCGGCCTGCAAATCAGCCCTGAGAATCGTGAAGAGGCAGATATTGGCTATACGGTTGTGCCTGCCGCGCAGGGCAAAGGTATCGCCAGCGAAGCGCTGCGCGCGGTGTGTGATTATGCGTTCAACCAGACCGGCGTGAAAGCGATTAACGCGTATGTCCTGGCGGACAACGGCGGGTCGGTGCGGGTGCTGGAGAAAGTCGGGTTCGTGCGTACGCAGGTGCTGGAAAAGGCGTATGAGATTGACGGCGTGCGCTATGACGACTGGGTGTACAGGTTGGAGTGCGGTGCGGCCTGATGCCCTCACCTCGCCCCTCTCCCATAGGGAGAGGGGGAAAGACAAAATCTACTTCAACGACCCCTTCAGGAACTGCTGCAAACGCGGGCTTTGCGGGTTCGCCAGCACTTCGTCCGGGTGCCCCTGCTCTTCAATTTTCCCCTGATGCAGGAAGATAACGTGGTTCGAGACGTTACGGGCGAAGCCCATCTCGTGCGTCACCACCACCATCGTTTTACCCTCTTCGGCCAGCTTCTGCATGATGCGCAGCACTTCGCCAACGAGTTCGGGGTCCAGCGCGGAGGTCGGTTCGTCGAACAGCAGCACTTCGGGCTCCATCGCCAGCGCGCGTGCGATGGAGACACGCTGCTGCTGACCGCCGGAGAGATGCACCGGGTATTTCATCTGCTGGCGCTCGTCGATGCCCACTTTCGCCAGGTATTTCACCGCGCGCTCGCGAGCTTCATGCTTGCTCAGGCCCAGCACCTGAACCGGCGCTTCCATCACGTTCTCCAGCACCGTCATGTGGCTCCAGAGGTTGAAGTGCTGGAACACCATCGTCAGGCGGGTACGCAGCAGGCGTAGCTGATTTTTATCCGCAACCTTCAGCTGTCCGTCTTTGTCACGGACCAGGTTAATATTCTGCCCGCTCACCACAATCGAGCCTTCGCTCGGCTTTTCGAGGAAGTTAATGCAGCGCAGGAAGGTACTTTTCCCCGAGCCGGATGAGCCGATGATACTGATCACGTCGCCAGCATTTGCCTGCAGCGACACCCCTTTCAGCACTTCATGTTCGCCGTAGCGTTTGTGCAAATCAATAACGTTTAATTTGTTCTCAGCCATCATCTTTCTCAGTGCGTCGAAGAAGGTTTTATATGCTGCAACCAGCGTTTTTCAGCCTTACGGAACAGGCTAATCAGAACATAAGAGATAATTAAATAGAGTACCGCCGCAATGCCAAACGCGGTAAACGGCTGATAGGTCGCGGAGTTAATATCGCGCGCGATTTTGAGCAGATCCGGCACCGTCGCGGTAAAGGCAAGCGCGGTGGAGTGCAGCATCAAAATCACTTCGTTACTGTACGCCGGTAACGCGATACGCAGGGCCGACGGCAGAATGATGCAGCGATAAAGTTTCACCGAGGAAAAGCCGTACGCGCGCGCCGCTTCAATCTCACCGTAAGGGACAGAACGAATCGCCCCCGCGAAAATCTCGGTGGTGTAGGCGCAGGTGTTGAGCGTCAACGCCAGCACCGTACAGTTCAGACCGCTGCGGAAGAACGCATTCAGCATCTCAGTGCCTTTTACGATCTCAAGCGTATACATCCCCGAATAGAACACCAGCAGCTGCACGTACAGCGGCGTACCGCGAAATACGTAGGTGAACAGCCAGATCGGGAACTGGATGAATTTATTGTTCGACACGCGGCCAATGGCGAGAAACACCGCCAGAATACCGCCCATCACCACGGAGGAGATCAGCAGCCAGAGGGTAATCGCCACGCCGGTAAAGCGGTAGCCATCTGTCCACAGCAGCGATTTCCAGTATTCCTGAATAATCTCAATCACAGGTCAGCCCTCTTCACACCCACGGAGTAGCGACGCTCGAGAAGAAGCAGCACACCATTGGAGACGGTCGTAAAGACCAGATAAATCACGCCGCAGACCACCGCAAAGTAGAACGGCTCCCAGGTGCTCTTGCCCGCCAGCTGAGTCGCTTTCACGACGTCTTCCAGACCGAGCAGTGAGACCAGCGCCGTGGCTTTGAGGATAACCTGCCAGTTGTTGCCGATGCCCGGAAGCGCATAGCGCATCATGGCCGGGAACATAATCCGACGAAACGTTTGTGAAGAGGTAAAACCAAATGCGGTTGCCGCTTCAATGTGGCCTTTCGGCACGGCCATGTAAGCACCGCGGAAGGTTTCAGTGAAGTAGGCGCCGTAGATAAAACCGAGGGTAATAATACCGGCCACCATTGGGTCGATATCAATTTGTCCCATGCCCATCGCGTCCGTCACGCTGTTCAGCGCAATCTGCAGACCGTAAAAGATAAGCAGCATCAGCACCAGATCGGGAACGCCGCGAATAAGCGTGGTATAGCCTTCAAAGATCAGCGCCAGCGGTTTGTTCGCCGAAAGCTTCGCCCCTGCGCCTGCCAGACCTATCAGCACCGCCAGCACCACGGAGCTGATAGCCAGCTCAAGGGTGACAAGCGCGCCCTGTAAAATAACGCCAGAAAATCCGTACAGCATACCGCGAGCCCTGTCGTATCGTGAGTGGTGGAACCGTGTCTTTTCCCCTCCCGCAGCGGGAGGGGCCGCACGTTATTTGACGGGGCGATTAGCCGCCGTAAACATTAAAATCGAAGTACTTTTTCGCCAGCTTGTCGTAGGTACCGTCAGCACGCATTTCAGCGAACGCTTTGTTCAGCGCCTCACGCAGCTCGTTGTCTTCTTTGCGCAGGCCCATACCGGTGCCCACACCAAACAACTTCACGTCCTTAATGGACGGGCCGCCAAACTTGTAATCTTTACCCACCGGCGTTTTCAGGAAGCCTTCGCTTGCCGCGACTTCGTCCTGGAATGCCGCATCAATTCGGCCTGCCGTCAGGTCAGCGTAGATATTTTCCTGGCCCTGATAGGAGACGATTTCAATCCCCTTGGGCGCCCAGTGTTCGTTGCCGTAGGTTTCCTGCGTGGTGCCCTGCAGCACGCCGACGCGTTTGCCTTTTAGCGACTCCAGCGTTGGCTGAATGTCAGAAGCTTTAGCTACCACCAGACGTGAATCGGCCGCATAGAGTTTGTCGGTGAAGGCAATCTCCTGCTGGCGTTTTTCGGTGATGGAGAGCGAGGACATGATTACGTCGATTTTTTTCGCTTTCAGGGACGGGATCAGCGCATCCAGCGGGTTCTCAACGTAGGTACACTGTGCTTTGATGCGTTTGCACAGCTCGTTGGCCAGATCGATGTCAAAACCGACCAGTTCACCCTTTGAATTCTTCGATTCGAACGGCGCATAGGTTGGATCGGTACCAATTCGGATTTTCTGCGGAATGGCTGCGAATGCCGCGGTGGCGCTGGAAAAGGCCAGTACCAGAGATAGTGACAACACGAGTTTTTTCATATTTATCCTCAACAAACTGTCTTCATACGGGATTTTTACGACGACGGGGTGGTGCTAATGTGCCATTAATCCCCTCTGCCAGGCAAAGACTAATGCCCTTCAGGCGGGAATTTTTGCATTATAAATGCGTAAGTATGCACAAAGCGATCCAATACGGTGCAGCAAATGCACCGCATTGGGTCAACCTCTCCCGCAACGCACTTTTTCGGTGCGTTAGCGCCAGGTATTATTCACCGTATACGTTGAAGTCGAAGTATTTCTTCGCCAGTTTGTCGTAAGTACCGTCTTTACGCAGCTCTGCAAAGGCTTTGTCGAAGGCGGCTTTCAGCTCGGTATCATCCTTACGCAGGCCAATACCGGTGCCGTCACCAAAGTACTTTTTGTCTTTTACAGACGGGCCAGCAAACGCGAATTCTTTGCCCGCAGGCTGCTTCAGGAAGCCTTCGCTCGCGGCGACTTCATCCTGGAATGCAGCATCCAGACGGCCTGCCGCCAGGTCAGAGTAAATCAGATCCTGGTTCTGGTAAGCCACCACGTCTACGCCCTTCTCACGCCAGTTAGCATTGGCATAACCTTCCTGCGTCGAGCCCTGAAGCACGCCGACGTGTTTGCCCTTCAGAGAGTCTATGGTGGGCTTAATCGGGGAGCCTTTCGGCGCAATCAGGCGAGAATCCGCGGCGTAGAGCTTGTCAGAGAAGGCAATCTCCTGCTGACGTTTTTCGGTGATGGAGAGAGAAGAGATAATGGCGTCAATTTTCTTGGCTTTCAGCGACGGGATTAACGCGTCGAAGTCGCTGCCCACCCATGTGCATTTCACCGCAATGCGCTTGCACATTTCATTACCCAGATCGATATCAAACCCCACGAAATCGCCTTTCGCATCCTTGGAAGAGAATGGCGCGTAGGTTGCGTCTGTACCGATACGAACCGTCTGTGGAAGCGCTGCGTAGCTACCTGCTGCCGCACTTAACCCCACGAGCAAAGACAGAGCCAGAACCGTCTTCTTCATACATTTACCCTCAAGTACCGTGATTTTATTATGTATTGTGTTGTGTTGCAGGCTTCATCTTGCAGGTCTTATGCCACATTGCCGTCTGGTCAAAACTTCGACGTTAAATATGTTAATAAAACGTTGCGATATTGCCTTAATGGTGAAAGATAGCAGGTCTGCCGAACGAACCGGAAAGAGAAAAAGGGAAAAAACGAATTAAATGTCGAGGATATGATCGCCGTTGCATAATTGCCCTGAAACAGGGCAACTTGTCTTTTCATGCACCTGGTTTGTGCACAGATTCAGGCACCCTGCCAGCGGCTGAAGAGATCTTCGGGCAGGTCGATGTCAAACTGATCCAGCACGCGGTTAACGGTCTGATTAATCACGTCATCCAGCGAGGTCGGGCGATGATAGAACGCGGGTACTGGCGGCATGATGACAGCGCCCAGCTCCGCAGCCTGCGTCATTAAGCGCAGATGGCCCAGGTGCAGCGGCGTTTCCCGCACGCAGAGCACAAGAGGGCGACGCTCCTTCAGCACCACATCCGCCGCGCGCGTCACCAGGGTGTCCGTATAGCTATTCACAATGCCGGAGAGCGTTTTAATTGAACAGGGCAGGATAACCATGCCGGCCGTTTTAAACGAGCCTGAGGAGATGCTGGCGGCGATATCACGAGCATCGTGAACCACGTCCGCCAGTGCCTGAACATCGCGCAGGGAGAGATCGGTTTCCAGAGAGAGGGTCTGCCGCGCCGCCTGGCTCATCACCAGATGGGTTTCGACGTCCGCCACGCTACGCAGAACCTGTAACAAACGTACGCCGTAAATCGCGCCGCTGGCGCCGCTGAGCCCAACAATGAGTCGTTTCATGATTTTCGCCCTTACTGATTTCAGGGCAGACTGTGCAGGATTTTGCGGGGAGTTGCAAGTGAGGGCATTCGCCCTCACCTGCCGGAGCATCAACCTTCGTTGTGCATCTCTAAGCTTTCGAGATCGTTCTGCAGCTGGACGGCTTTGGCGTCGTCGTTGCGCAGTGAATCAAGATAGTCGAGGTACTGCTGGTCAACGTCTTTGGTCACGTAAATACCGTTAAACACGGAGCATTCAAACTGCTGAATTTCCGGATTCTCGGCACGCACCGCGTCGATAAGATCGTTCAGATCCTGGAAAATCAGGCCGTCGGCACCGATGATCTGACGAATTTCATCCACTTCACGACCGTGAGCGATCAGCTCGTTGGCGGTTGGCATATCAATACCGTACACGTTCGGGAAGCGAATCTCCGGCGCAGCAGAGGCCAGGTAGACTTTCTTCGCACCCGCTTCGCGCGCCATCTCGATAATCTGCTCAGAGGTGGTGCCGCGAACGATGGAGTCATCCACCAGCAGAACGTTCTTGTCGCGGAACTCCGCGCGGTTGGCGTTCAGCTTGCGGCGCACGGACTTACGGCGCAGATGCTGCCCCGGCATGATAAACGTGCGGCCAACGTAGCGGTTCTTCACGAAGCCCTGACGGTATGGCTTATCCAGAATGCGGGCGATCTCCAGCGCGATATCGCAGGAGGTTTCCGGGATAGGAATAACCACGTCGATGTCGAGATCGTCCCACTCGCGGGCAATCTTCTCGCCCAGCTTGGTGCCCATGTTGACGCGCGCGCTGTAGACGGAAATCTTGTCGATGAAGGAATCCGGACGGGCAAAGTAAACGTATTCAAACAGGCACGGGTTACTGACCGGGTTATCGGCACACTGGCGGGTAAACAGCTGCCCCTTCTCGGTGATGTAGACCGCTTCGCCCGGCGCAACGTCGCGCAGGAATTCGAAGCCCAGGGTATCCAGCGCCACGCTTTCAGAGGCAACCATATATTCAGTACGGCCATCGCCAAGGTCGCGCTTACCGAGCACCAGCGGACGAATGCCGTTTGGATCGCGGAAGGCGACCATACCGTGACCGATGATCATCGCAACGCAGGCGTACCCGCCGCGGATCTGACGGTTTGTCGCAGCAATCGCGGCAAAGATGTTGTCTGCTTCCAGCGGATAGTGACGGAAGTTATCCAGCTCGCTGGCGAACACGTTGAGCAGGATTTCAGAATCAGAGGTGGTGTTAATGTGGCGACGTTTCTCTTCGAACAGCTTTTTACGCAGCTCATGTGCGTTCGTCAGGTTGCCGTTATGGGCAAGGGTGATGCCGTACGGTGAGTTGACGTAAAAAGGCTGTGCCTCAGAGGCGCTGGAACTGCCAGCAGTAGGATAACGAACGTGACCGATCCCCATATTACCTTGCAGACGCTGCATATGGCGGGCTTCAAACACATCGTTTACCAGGCCATTCGCCTTGCGTAAACGGAAGCAGTTGTTTGCATCAATGGTGATGATACCCGCAGCATCCTGCCCACGGTGCTGAAGCACCGTTAACGCGTCATAAATCGACTGGTTTACCGGCATGAAACCGGCGATACCGACAATACCGCACATTCGTCTTTTCCTCGTTAAGCCACATCTCAGGGTTTATGCCCTGGGCAAAAAACTCGACGAGCTTTGCAGATAGTCAAAGAACCATCTGATGATGAAGCTGAACTCTGGAATGAGCTGCGATTTCTGCCAGTCTTCGCTTTTGGAGAACCCGGTGAAGGTATCCAGGAAGAACAGGATCGCGGCCACAATCAGCACGCCTCGTAACGCCCCGAAACAGATCCCGAGCACCCTGTCCGTTCCTGACAGACCGGTTTTCTCGACCAGCTGACCTATCACGTAATTCACGATAGCGCCGACAATCAGCGTTGCGATAAACAGCACCGCGATGGCAATTCCGTTTCGGACCAGTTCATCTTCAAAGCCCGTGAACCAGACAGACAGGTAAGTGTAGTAATGACTGGCGACAAAGAAAGCACAACCCCAAGTCACCAGCGATAACGCTTCACGAACAAAGCCACGGATCAGGCTAACCAGACAGGAAAAACCAATCACCGCTATGATGGCGTAATCAATCCAGACCATATGTGTCCCACGATTAAACGCCCTGTCATCCAGTTCGGGGCGAATTCTAACAGAAAAAGAAAACGTTTGCGTAGGGATTTCCTTCCCGCGCGTAAATAAAAAAGGCGCTGAAAAAATGTTCAACGCCGTGGCCTATCGCCTCTCTCTTAAAGGAGCAGGTCGTACTTAGTTTGCGCTGTAGCCCATCACCACACCGCTCAGGCCGGAGATCTGCTTCAGCTCACCCAGCGACCCTTTCAGTTTGTCTTTAGACGCTTCTGGCCCCACGAGGATACGGGTAATTTTACCCTGCACCGGCGTGGAAGGTGAAGTGTAAACACGATATCCCGCACTGCGCAGTTTGCTTACGACCTCGTTGACTTTATCGGCATTTTTCAGCGCACCGAGCTGCACCACGTAGGCTTTACCCGTTGGGGCAGCAGCGTCCTGCTGCGCCGGTTTTGCTGGCGGTGGGGTTTCTGACGCCGCGGCGAGCTGTTCTGCCGTTTTATCCCGCTGCGGTTTCGGCTGCGGCTTCTCAACCGGCTTCGGTTTTTCAACCGGTTTAGGCTGCTCTACCGGCACCGGATCGATATCGCTGCTGCTCGCTGCCGCCAGGCGAGACGGATCGAGCGACGGTGCTGCGGCATCGCCCGCGCGCACCTCTTCCGCCGCCCCTTCCGGTGGCTGAGCAGGCAGCGCCTGCGTCGCCGCTGGCAGCATATCCGGCTCATCGCGGTCACCCGGTTTAGGCACCAGCGGAATAGCGGCAAACTCATCCTGATAATGCTTTTTCTGCCCGTCGAGCAGCCCGGGAAGAATAATCACCCCGAGCGCGACCAGCACAATGGTTCCTGTTAAACGGTTCTGAAACTTACTCGCCACCGGTTCTCCCCGCGTCCATCACTTCCATGACATGTGCCACCGTGTGGAATGAACCACACACCAGCACGGTATCTTCTGGTTTAGCATCCGCCATCGCGGCATGCCAGGCCTGAGCCACGCTACTGTAGATTGCGCCTTTGCCGAGATGTTCCATCAGCTGCTCAGCCGTCGCGCCGCGCGGCCCCTCCAGAGGAGCACAATACCAGCTATCGACCACACTCTCCATGCAGGCCAACGTCCCGCCGATATCTTTATCATGAAGCATACCGATAACCGCCAGCACGCGCCCGGTTTTTGGTAACGATTTGAGACGTCCCGCGAGATACGCCGCCGCATGCGGGTTATGCGCCACGTCCAGAATCAGGCGCGGTGACTCGCTGACAATCTGGAAACGCCCGGGCAGAATCGCGTTCTGTATGCCGTCGCGGATCGCCTGCTCGCTGACCACGAGGCCGCTCGCACGAAGTGCCGCCAGGGCCGTCGCCGCGTTAGGCTGTGGTACCTGCGGCAGCGGCAGGTTGTCCAGCGCGCCCTGTGCATCGCTAAAGCACCAGGCGTTGTCACACACTTCATACTGCCAGTCAACGCCGCGGCGCAGCAGACGCGCGCCCTTCTCGCTTGCTACGTCAGCAATAGTGTGCGGCATATCCGGCTCGCCGACCACGGCGGGCTTATTTGCGCGGAAAATACCGGCCTTCTCGCGGCCAATGCTTTCACGATCCGGACCCAGCCAGTCGATATGATCCAGCGCGATGCTGGTGACCACCGCCACATCTGCATCCACGATATTGGTTGCATCAAGACGTCCGCCGAGGCCAACCTCAAGGATCACCACATCCAGCTGCGCCTGTTTAAACAGCCACAGGGCCGACAGGGTGCCGTATTCAAAATAGGTTAATGAGATCTCACCGCGCGCGGCTTCAATTTCCGCGAACGACGCCGTATGCGCGGATTCCGGCAGTTCGCGATTTTGCACGCGAACCCGCTCGGTGTAGCGGACCAGGTGTGGAGAGCTGTAAACGCCTACCCTGTAACCGGCCGCCATCAGGACGGACTCCAGCGTGCGGCAGGTCGTGCCTTTACCGTTGGTCCCTGCGACGGTGAACACGAAAGGTGCCGGTTTGAGCACATCAAGACGCGCGGCAACCTGGCTCACCCGTTCAAGCCCCATATCGATGGTTTTACTGTGCAGGTTTTCCAGATAAGAAAGCCACGCGGCCAGGGGCGACGTGGCTTGGGGAATGCTTTTATTTTCCATAATGCCCGGTTGTCATTAACAGATTAGAAAGCAAAAGGGCAGCGCCAACCGGCCCTGCCCTTTTCAGTTATCAGGCCTCGGGTTCCTGATCCGGTACCACCACGCCTTCGCGCGGCTCATCCGGGTTTGGCGCTGGCAGATTCATCAGCTTCGCCAGGATGCTCGCCAGCTTCAGGCGCATTTCCGGACGGCGGACGATCATGTCGATGGCGCCTTTCTCGATGAGGAACTCACTTCGCTGGAAGCCCGGCGGCAGTTTTTCACGAACGGTCTGCTCGATAACGCGAGGACCCGCAAAGCCGATCAGCGCTTTTGGCTCAGCGACGTTCAGGTCGCCCAGCATCGCGAAGCTCGCGGAGACGCCGCCCATGGTTGGGTCGGTCAGCACGGAGATGTACGGCAGACCGCGTTCCTGCATCTTCGCCAGCGCTGCTGAGGTTTTAGCCATCTGCATCAGAGACATCAGCGCTTCCTGCATACGTGCACCGCCGGAGGCAGAGAAGCAGATCAGCGGACAGTTATCTTCCAGCGCCTGCTCAACGGCACGCACAAAGCGCGCACCGACCACCGAGCCCATTGAGCCGCCCATAAAGGAGAACTCAAACGCAGCGGCAACAACCGGCATCCCATGCAGGGTGCCTTTCATGACGACCAGCGCGTCTTTCTCGCCGGTCTCTTTCTGTGCGGAGGCCAGACGATCTTTATATTTCTTGGAATCGCGGAACTTCAGCACGTCTTTTGGCTCAAGCTCGCTGCCCAGTTCTACCAGAGAACCTTCGTCCAGCAGGCTATGCAGGCGGTTGCGCGCCGACATACGCATATGGTGGTCACACTTCGGACACACCTCAAGGTTGCGTTCCAGCTCTGCGCGATACAGAACCTGACCGCAGCTATCACACTTCGTCCATACCCCTTCAGGAATGCTCGCTTTGCGCGTTGGGGTAATGTTGCTTTTAATTCGTTCAATCCAGCTCATTGATAACCTTTCTGCCTGAACCTGGTCGTATGCCAGTTTTGCTATAAGAGGCGAATAATGCCATTTTTGCCTCCAACAGACCATGAATGTTGCACATTAAAACATAACAGCCCGAAACTTTGGATAAAAAAGTGGTCGAACCGCCAGCGTGCATTTACTTCGCTTGTTTTGCCGCCGCACGTTTGTGACGAATAATTTCGATAACGCCAGGCAGTACGGAAAGCACAATAATCGCTACAATCAGTAACTTAAGGTTTTCCTGAACAACCGGAAGATCGCCAAACAGGTAACCCGCATAGGTAAACAGCAGTACCCACAGCAGCGCCCCCACGACGTTATACATGGCAAAATGACGATAGGACATATGTCCCATTCCCGCCACAAACGGTGCAAATGTGCGCACAATAGGCACAAAACGCGCAAGGATAATGGTTTTACCGCCATGGCGTTCATAAAACGCATGGGTTTTATCTAAATAACTGCGACGGAAAATTTTCGAATCCGGATTGCTGAAAAGCCGCTCACCGAATACGCGACCAATCGTATAGTTGACCGCATCACCGACAATGGCGGCAATTACCATCAGCACAACCATAAGATGCACGTTCAGGTCATTGGTGGGTAACGCCGATAACGCCCCGGCAACGAACAGCAGTGAATCCCCTGGCAGGAATGGGGTAACGACCAGACCGGTTTCACAAAACAGAATGAGGAACAGAATGGCGTAAACCCAGACGCCGTACTGCGCGACCAGCTCCGCCAGGTGAACATCAATATGCAAAATGAAATCAATCAGAAAACGTATTACGTCCATATTGTCTAAGCCCTTATTGCACCTTTGTTTAGTCCGCTAAAAACAGCGGGCCCATTGGCGGTTTCGGCAGGTCAAATCGTTCCGGATAGTCTACTGAGACCAGATACAATCCTTCCGCTTTCGCCGTGGCTGCCGCAAGCGTTCTGTCCTTCGCTGCCAGCAGGTCTGCAATCCAGCTCTCCGGCTGGTGTCCGGCACCTACTTCCATCAGGCTGCCCACAATATTCCGAACCATATGATGTACAAAGGCATTGGCTTTGATATCCACCACCACATACGCGCCAAAACGGCTGACGTTGATGTGCATGACGTTGCGCCACGGCGTACGGGATTGACACTGCACCGCACGAAACGACGTAAAGTCATTTTCACCAATCAGACACTGCGCCGCGCGATGCATACGTTCTGCGTCGAGCGGTTCATAAAAATGCGTCACGCCCTGGCTTAACACAGCCGGACGCAGGCGCTGATTGTAGATGACGTAGCGGTAACGGCGCGCCGTGGCGCTGAAGCGCGCGTGAAAATCATCCGGCACAGCTTTCACCCAGCGCACCGCAATGTCACCAGGTAAATTCGCATTTACGCCCAGCGTCCAGGCGGCATCCTTACGCACGGCGGTGGTTTCAAAGTGAACCACCTGCCCCGTGCCGTGAACGCCGGCATCCGTACGGCCTGCGCACAGGACGTTAATCGGCTCGTTTGCCACCTGAGAGAGCGCTTTCTCCAGCTTCTCCTGAACGCTGCGAACCTCATTCTGACGCTGCCAGCCATAATATTTACTGCCGTCGTATTCAATACCGAGGGCAATTTTATGAACCGGCGTTTGTTCCACGTCTGACATCAGTACAGGTACTCCTGCACCAGTTTTTCAGCGATCTTGACCGCCATCAGCGCGCCGCCGAAACGAACGTTGTCGGCAACGGACCAGAACTGGACCTGCTCCGGCATACCGTAGTCGTTACGCACGCAGCCAACGGAAAGATGCGCGCTGCCGGTGGCATCGCCCACCTGGGTCGGGAACTCGCTCTCTTCGGAGAGGACGATGTCTTCCCCGCGGCCAAACGCATCGCGCGCCTCTTCTGCCGCCAGCGGACGCAGCGCTTCAAAGCCGACCATCTGCGCATGACCGTAGAAGACCGGGGACTGTACGACGTTTGCGGAGATCATCAGGCCATCGTCCTGCAGAATTTTACGCACCTCATCGACGATACGGCGCTCTTCGCGCACGGAGCCCTCGCGATCCGGCAATAGCGGCAGCATGTTGAACGCCAGCTGGCGGCCAAAGAAATCATCTTCATCAATCGGAATGCCGTTCAGCAGCTTCGCGCTCTGCCCGGCCAGCGCGTCAACGGCCTTTTTGCCGTTTGCGGACGCCGACAGCAGGCTGGTGACGGTAATGCGCGACAGGCCGCCGTCGTCGATCAGCGGTTTCAGTGCAGTCAGCAGCTGGCTGGTCAGGCTGTTCGGCACCGCAATGACGTTACGGTTGCGGTAGTCAGCCAGCACAAACGGGTTCACGTCCGGCACCACCAGCGGCACATCCGGCTCCATGGAGAACAGGCCGCTCAGGTCAATCACCAGGCAGCCTGCGTTGGTCGCCTCTTCAACGTACGCCGCAGTGGCTTCAGCACCTGCAGCGAAAAACGCCAGCTGCGCCTGCGTCCAGTCGAACGCCGCCGCATCCTGAACCATGACGGATTTACTGTTAAAACGCAGATGCTCACCCGCGCTATCGGTACGTGCCAGCGCATAGATATCGCCCACCGGGAACTGACGCTCAGCAAGCGTTTCGAGCAGGGCTTCGCCCACGGCACCCGTGGCACCTAAAATGGCAATGTTCCAGCCTTCAGACATGGTGGTTTACTCCAGAAATAAAAAAGCGTCCCTGTCGGAGTATCCGACAGGGAGCATTAAGAAGACATTAATGCGCCGGGTGATGAACGGCGTTAAACCCCAGCTTGTGCAGCAGCGTCGCCGCCGGGGCGTCGTCGCACATCACATACAGGGAAGACCACTCGCGGCGCTCAACGTAGTTCTTGCGCAGCTTATCAAACTCGCCCGGGATCCCCGCCACTTTACGCAGCAGCGCATCATCGCGGCGCACATCATACACCAAATGCACCAGCCTTTTCAGCGTTGCCTGATCGAGCGGGCCGTGGAGAGTAATGCGGCCAAATTCAGGCGCGGGGAGTAAGGTATCCAGCGCCACCTGCTGCGGATGACCGATAAAGGCGCTATAGGCCTCGAAGACCTGCGTCGTGCCGCGGGCTTTCCCTTCGAGGGTATAACCGGCGATATGCGCGGTGCCCACGTCCACCTTGTTAAGCAGCTCAACGTTGAGGTCCGGCTCCGGCTCCCAGACGTCCAGCACCACGCTGAGGTCTTGTCCTTCGTTCAGACACGTCAGCAGCGCGGCGTTGTCTACCACAGGACCACGACAGGCATTTATCAGAATAGTGCCAGCCTTCAGACGGCGAATGAGCGCCTCATCGGCAAGATGCAGCGACTTATACGGACCCTCTTTAAACAGCGGCGTGTGGAATGTCAGCACGTCACACTGTTCAACCAGCTCGTCCAGCGAGCGGAAATCCCCGTCCTCGCCGTTGTCTTTGCGCGGCGGATCGCACAGCAGCGTGCGGATCCCTAACGCTTCCAGGCGCTTTTGCAGGCGCCCGCCGACGTTACCCACGCCGACAATCCCCACGGTGCGGTCTTTCAGCGCAAAACCGTCGCGCTCGGCCAGCATCAGCAGCGAGGAGAAAACGTATTCCAAGACGGCAATGGCGTTGCAGCCCGGTGCGGCGGAAAAACCGATTCCGGCCTGCTTCAGCCATTTATCATCCACATGATCGGTCCCTGCCGTTGCGGTCCCAACGAACTTAATCGCCTTACCGGCGAGCAACGCCTCATTTACCTTGGTCACCGAGCGCACCATCAGGGCGTCGGCATCGTCCAGTTCGTTGACCGGGATCGGGCGACCAGGAACAGCCTTAACGTTACCCAAGCGGCTAAATAGCTCACGGGCGTAAGGCATATTTTCATCAACGAGGATTTTCACGTCTGAGTACCTGTTTGAGAGGAAGAAAACCTGCCAAGTGTGCCATAATCTGGCCGCCAGGCATATACGTCTGCCAGGTTTACGCTGAGTTTTGACTTTAAGGATTTTTGACGATGCAGCCCATTTCAGGTACGCCGCCACGCCCTCCGGGTGAAGGCCCGGTCACGCCAAACGTTGCCGGTGAACAACCGCTATCCACGCAACAGCGCACCGTGCTGGAGCGACTGATCACGCGCCTGATTGCGCTGACTTCGCAGCAAAACGCGGAAGTCTGGGCCGGGGTGAAGCATGATTTAGGCGTGAGGAACGACGCACCGCTGCAGTCGCGCCATTTCCCGGCGGCCGAACAAAATCTGAACCAGCGTATTACGACCGCGCAGCAGAACCACACCACGCGCCAGATTGTTTCTCAGCTGACGGAGCTGCTGGGCCAGGGAAATAACCGCCAGGCGGTGAGTGATTTTATTCGCCAGCAGTATGGTCAGACCGCGCTGGGCCAGCTGACGCCCGACCAGCTCAAAACCGTGCTGACCCTGCTGCAGAATAACGAGCTGTCTATTCCGCAGCCACAGGTGCGCCCGGCGACCGAGCGTCCTCTGCTGCCCGCCGAGCACAATACGCTCAAGCAGATGGTGACGAAGCTGGCAGCGGCCACCGGTGAACCAACGAAGCTTATCTGGCAATCCATGCTGGAGCTGTCCGGCGTGAAGGCGGGTGAGTTGATCCCGGCCAAACAGTTTACTCATCTGGTGACCTGGCTTCAGGCGCGCCAGACGCTCAGCACCCAGAGCGCCCCTACCCTGCATACCGTCCAGGCCGCGCTGAAACAGCCGCTTGAGCCGCACGAGTTCGAGGTGATTCGGGATTACGCCCAGCAAAACTGGCAGGCCACGCCGCAAACGGTACTGACCACCGCGCAGGTGCAGGATCTGCTCAACCAGATCTTCGTTCGCCGCGCAGAGCGTGAAGGCGGCGTGCCCGAGGTAAGAAACATTCAGCCGATCTACAGCCCGCTGTTTGCGCCGGTCGTGGAAACCTTCAGAACGCTCTCCGCGCGTCCGGGATTGATGTTTATTGCGCTACTGATTGCACTGGCGATTTTCTGGCTGGTTGTCTGAGGTTTGGCCCGGTGGCGCTGCGCTTACCGGGCCTACAACGGCTCAAGTCCTGCGAAACGCCACCAGCGTCACCACGATCCCAACCACCGCGGAAACCGCACCTGCCAGGAAGACGGACGGATAGCCAAACGAGGTGGCTAACACCCCTGCCAGCGGTCCGGTTACCCCGTATGAGATATCCTGAAACGCCGCATAGCCGCCCAGCGCCGTACCGCGCACCTGCGGGGCCACGCGCTTCACCACTTCAACACCCAGCGCCGGGAAGATCAGTGAACAGCCGCAGCCGGTCAGCGCCGCACCAAGCAGCGCAACGGAAGCCACGGGAGCATTCTACAGCAGCAGCAGACCGATGGTCTCAATCACCAGCGACGCCACCGCCACCTTCACGCCGCCAAAGCGATCCGGCATCCAGCCGAAGAAGACGCGCATTAGTACAAACGCGCCGCCAAAAGCGGTGAGCGTAAAACCGGCCATCGCCCAGCCACGGCTCATAAAATAGAGCGAAACGAACGTCCCAATCACCGCAAAACCCACGCCCTGCAGCGCCAGGCCAAGACCCGGCTGCCAGATTTGGCCTACCACGCTCCACAGGGAAGGTCGCTCGCCTTTGTGCGCGGGCACCTTACGCACCGAGCCGTTAAACGCCCACGCCAGCAGAGGTAAAACCATGGCGGTTGCGGCCAATGCCGCAAATCCAAACTGGCTATTGATAAGCAGCCCAAGCGGCGCACCAGCAGCCAGCGCGCCATAGATAGCCATACCGTTCCAGGACATCACCTTACCGGAACGAGCAGGCCCCACCAGCCCCATTCCCCACGTCAGGGTGCCGGTCAGCAGCTGGCTTTCACCGAAGCCAAGAATTAAACGGCCCAGTACAAGCAGCGCAAATTTATACGCGGCATCGACCGGCAGTAGAGCCGCCAGCAGCCAGGCGCCGCCCGCCAGCCCGCAGGCAAACATGCCCTGCAGCGCCGAGCGCTTGGCACCGTGCTGATCCGCCAGACGTCCGGCGTAACCGCGGGTTAATACCGTGGCTAAAAACTGAATGCCCACGGCAATGCCGACCATGGTGTTGCCATAGCCCAGTTCCTGATGAACGAAAAGCGGGATCACCGGCAGCGGCAGGCCAACGGTCATATAGGTCAGGAATACCGCAAAGGCGATACGGAACAGCGAGACGTTCGCTGAAGGGGTTGTTTCTGTTTGAGTTACTGCAGTCATGCTTTACTCCGAAATGAAGAGTAAGGCGGGAAAATGCCACGCCCCCTCTACCTGATTATCAGGATTAAGGTGCGTTGGTTGACGTTAAACGCTTACGCATTATCGTGAGGATAATGTTGAGGGGTGAAGTTTGCCTGTGAGATCAGCCGCTTGTCAATGCATAAAAAAGGGAGCCTTATGGCTCCCTTTCAGAATCAAACTTAAAGCTTATGCTTTCAGCTTACGCATAACCAGCGTGGCGTTGGTACCACCGAAGCCGAAGCTGTTTGACATTACGGTAGTCAGCGCCGCTTCCGTTGGTTTGGTCACGATGTTCAGGCCGGCAGCCTGCTCGTCCATCTCTTCAATGTTGATGCTTGGCGCGATAAAGCCGTTTTCCAGCATCAGCAGAGAGTAGATCGCTTCCTGCACGCCAGCCGCACCCAGAGAGTGACCGGTCATGGCTTTAGTCGCGGAGATCGCCGGGCTGTTGTCGCCGAAGACTTCACGGATCGCACCCAGCTCTTTCACGTCGCCTACAGGAGTAGAGGTACCGTGGGAGTTCAGGTAGTCGATTGGGGTGTCAACGCCGTGCATCGCCATCTTCATGCAGCGCACCGCGCCTTCGCCGGATGGCGCAACCATGTCGGCACCGTCAGACGTCGCACCGTAGCCAACGATTTCAGCGTAGATGTGCGCGCCACGTGCCAGGGCGTGCTCCAGTTCTTCAACCACAACCATACCGCCGCCGCCCGCGATAACGAAACCGTCACGGTGCGCATCGTAGGTACGAGAGGCTTTGTCCGGGGTTTCATTGTACTTGGTGGACAATGCGCCCATCGCGTCGAATTCACAGGCCATTTCCCAGCCCAGCTCTTCGCCGCCGCCAGCAAATACGATGTCCTGTTTACCCAGCTGGATCTGCTCAACAGCGTTACCGATACAGTGTGCGGAAGTCGCACACGCGGAGCTGATGGAGTAGTTCACACCGTGGATTTTGAACGGGGTCGCCAGGCACGCGGAAACCGCAGAACCCATGGCTTTAGTAACCACGTACGGACCTACCGCTTTCAGACCACGCGGGCTACGCATTGCGTCAGCACCGAATACCTGCGCTTTAGATGAGCCGCCGGAACCGGCAATCAGACCCACGCGCGGGTTGTTCTGATAAACCTCTTCGCTCAGGCCGGAATCTTTGATCGCTTCCTGCATGGAGAGATAAGCGTAAATAGAGGCATCGTTCATGAAACGAACCACTTTGCGGTCGATCAAACCGGTGGTGTCCAGTTTGACGTTACCCCATACGTGGCTACGCATACCTGAATCTTTAAACTCTTCAGAGAAAGTGATCCCGGAGCGTCCTTCACGCAGAGATGCCAGGACTTCCTGCTGGTTATTACCGATGCTGGAAACAATGCCCAGGCCAGTAATCACTGCACGTTTCATTCAATACCTCTGTAAGTCGCACTATAGTAAGTTTCGAGTCGCACAATAGCGTACACTTGTACGCCGAACAAGTCCGATCAGACATTTTCTGCGGAAATTTGCACCGATGGACTCACATCGTTAAGATCGTGCCACTGCCTGTCAGACGAGTAACTTACGTGAAACAAAACGCTATACAACCCGCCAACCTCGAATTCAACGCTGAGGGTACACCTGTTTCCCGAGATTTTGATGACGTCTATTTTTCTAATGATAACGGACTCGAAGAAACTCGCTATGTTTTCCTCGATGGAAACCAGCTCAGCACCCGCTTCCCGGCGCACCCGCGGAGCCTGTTTGTGGTCGCGGAAAGTGGATTCGGCACCGGGCTGAATTTTTTAACCCTCTGGCAGGCGTTTAACCAGTTCCACGCTGCTTACCCCGAGGCTACGCTACAAAGATTACATTTCATCAGTTTCGAAAAATTCCCGCTCACCGCGCACGATCTGCGGCTTGCCCACCAGCGCTGGCCGGAGCTTGCGCCTTGGGCAGAACAGCTTCAGGCGCAGTGGCCGCCCCACATCGGCGGCTGTCACCGTCTGATTCTGGACGGTGGACGCGTCACGCTGGACTTATGGCTCGGCGACATCAACGACCTGACCGACAGGCTCGATGATTCGATGAATCAGAAGGTCGACGCGTGGTTCCTGGACGGTTTTGCCCCCGCCAAAAACCCGGACATGTGGAGCCAGCATCTGTTTAACGCGATGGCGCGGCTGGCGCGTCCTGACGCGACGCTTGCCACCTTCACCTCGGCAGGCTTTGTCCGCCGCGGACTGCAGGAGGCGGGCTTTACCATGCAGAAGACCAAAGGCTTTGGCCGCAAGCGCGACATGCTGGTCGGTAGGATGGAGCAGACGCTGGACATCCCCGCTCAGACGCCCTGGTTTGCGCGCCGCGCCAGCGCATCGCGCGACGTAGCGATCGTTGGCGGCGGGATCGCCAGCGCCCTGCTCTCGCTCGCCCTTCTCCAGCGCGGCTGGCAGGTCACGCTCTACTGTGCTGACGACGCGCCCGCCAGCGGCGCGTCCGGCAACCGTCAGGGGGCGCTCTATCCGCTTTTAAGCGCGCACGACCCGGCTCTGTTCCAGTTTTTCCCGGCAGCGTTTACCTTCGCTCGTCGCCTTTATGACGCGCTTCCGGTGGCCTTCGACCATGACTGGTGCGGCGTCACGCAGCTCGGCTGGGATGAGAAGAGCCAGCAGAAGATCGCGCAGATGCTGTCTCTGGGCCTGCCCGAAGAGATTGCCCGCGCGGTAAGTGCGCAAGAGGTGGAAGACACCGCTGGCGTGGAAACCGGGTGTGGGGGCATTCAGTATCCGCTCGGCGGCTGGCTGTGCCCGGCTGAACTGACCGCGGCGGTCATTGCCCTGGCGCAGTCGCGCGGGCTGACGGTGCAGTATGCCTACAAGGTTGAATCGCTGAGCCGGACAGAATGCTGGGATCTGCGTTTTGCTAATGGCAAAGAGGCACGCCATGCCAGCGTTGTGCTGGCAAACGGACATCACATCAGCCAGTTTACCCAGACGGAGTCGTTGCCGGTTTATCCTGTTGGCGGCCAGGTAAGCCATATTCCCACCGCGCCTGAGCTCGGCAAACTGCGCCAGGTGCTGTGCTATGACGGCTATCTGACGCCGCAAAATCCGTCTAACGGCCATCACTGCATCGGGGCCAGCTATCATCGTGGCAAAACGGATATGCGCTACAGCGAAGTGGATCAGGCGCAGAACCGCCAGCGTCTGATTGACTGCTTCCCGGATGCGGCGTGGGCGAAAGAAGTCGACGTCAGCGCCGGAGACGCGCGCTGCGGCGTGCGCTGCGCCACCCGCGATCATCTGCCGATGGCGGGCAATGTGCCGGACTATGAGGCAACGCTTGAGGTTTATCAGAACCTTGCTGATAACCGGGATAAAGCGGTGAGCGCTCCGGTTTATCCGGAACTGTATATACTCGGCGGGCTGGGTTCTCGCGGGCTGTGTTCTGCGCCGCTTCTGGCCGAAGTCTTAGCCGCGCAAATGAGCGGAGAGCCGATTCCGCTGGACAGAATTACGCTTGCGGGCCTGAATCCGAATCGATTGTGGGTGCGGAAACTGCTGAAGGGGAAGAAGATTAAGTAGGGTGCGTTCCGGGGCCCTCACCCCGCCCCTCTCCCACAGGGAGAGGGTGGTGAAACACTTACTTCGCTTTTGCCTGCTGGAACAGGTTGTCCCACATGCCCAGCACCAGAGACTGGTCGCGCGGAGAGAGTTCCCCGGCCTGAATGGCTTTCTCCAGGCTGCGGGTCACTTCTTCGTGAACGGCGTCGGCAGAGTGATCGTCCCCCGCTTCAAGCTCGGCTACCGCGAGCGTCAGGTGACCACGCAGATAACCGCTGGCGAACAGCTCATCATCGCTGGCGTGTTCCACCATGTCATCAATTAACGCCAGAATGCGTGATTCAAATTCTGCGATCATCTTCTTTCCTCTGTTAAAGATCTTCCGGCCAAGGGAAGCATTCCGCCGCGATCGCCGGCGTGTGGTAATAATTCTGTAAGGCCTCGATCAGGCGCGCCGGACGTTCCGGGATGCCTTTCTCAAGATATTCCATCACCTGCGCATGCACGCGGCGCTGGAAGACGATACGGTCTGGCTCGAAGTCGCCTTCGAGGTTGTCACAGCTCACGTTGAACGGGAAACCCGCCGCCACGCAGAACAGCCATTCCAGCGCCTGCGGTTTGACTTCCACATCTTCAAACTGCCCCTGCGTCGCGGCGTCACGTCCGTCCGGGCAGTACCAGTAACCAAAGTCTACCAGCTCGCGCCGCGCTTTTCCGGCGATGCACCAGTGCGAAATCTCGTGCAAGCCGCTGGCATAAAAGCCGTGGGCAAAGACGATGCGGTTATACGGAACCTCGTCATCTGCAGGAAGATAGATCGGTTCGTCGTCGCCTTTAATCAGACGGGTATTAAAATCGTCAGCAAAACAGCCGTCGAAAATCTCAATCAGCTGTTCGTATTTATGCGTACTGTTCATTAGTGCATCCCCAACCAGGTGAGGATCTCCTGTCCATGGCTGTCATAAAGTAGTTTGGCGCTCATCACGGCCGAGACGATGACGATCATCGGGCGAATCAGTTTTTGCCCTTTGCTTAATACCAGGCGCGAGCCCGCGCGCGCGCCCAGGAACTGCCCTGCCATCATCACAAACCCGGTTGCCCAGATGACCTTGCCGCCAATGATAAACAGCAGCAGGCCGCCGACGTTCGAGGTGGCATTAAGCACTTTGGCATGGGCGGTCGACTTGGCGAGGTTAAACCCGGCTAGCGTCACGAACGCCAGCGCGTAAAACGAGCCTGCCCCCGGGCCGAAGAAACCGTCGTAAAAGCCGACGCAGCCCCCGGCAATCAGGGCAAACGGCAGGCCGTGCAGACGACGCTGGCGGTCTTCCTCGCCGAGCTTCGGCATCAGCAGGAAGTAGAGACCGATGCAGATAACCAGAACCGGCAGGATCTGGCGCAAAATATCCGACTGCACGTGCTGCACCAGCAGCGCGCCCGACGTTGAGCCGATAAAGGTCATCAGTATATTGAGCTTCTGATCGGCCAGGCTCACCACCTTGCGGCGAATAAAATAGAGCGACGCCGAGAGCGAGCCGCCGCAGGCCTGCAGCTTATTGGTGGCAAGCGCCTGCGCCGGGCTCATGCCCGCCGCCAGCAGCGCGGGTACGGTTAATAACCCGCCGCCGCCCGCAAGGGCATCAATAAAACCGGCCAGCATGGCCACAAAGAACAGCACCACCAGCAGCAGCGGTGACACCATAAACAGATCGACGAAATTATCCATTAAAGTACATGCTCATCCAGTAGCGCCTGGCAGGAAGGCGGCAGCGGAGGCGGTGTCTTCTTCTCAGGCTTAGAGGTTCCAGGTTTTGCCGGTTCAAACCAGCTTTGCAGTTCCGCACCGCAGCCATCGCCTGGCGGTGGTAGCGGCTGATCTTCACATTCCAGGCTATTCGCCGGGCAGCGCAGACGAACGTGCATGTGCGCACGATGCTGGAACCACGGCCGCACTTTGCGCAGCCAGTCACGATCGGTTCCGGCATCCAGGCAGAGCTGCTGCTTGATGGCCGGGTTAACGAAAATCCGCGTGACGTCGTTATCTTCTGCCGCCAGCTTGATCATGCTGGATACGTCCCGCGTCCACAGGGACGGCACAACGCGCTTGCCGTCGCTCGCCACCAGATCCAGCGCCTGCGGTTTCAGCAGTTGGGCGGCGGTCCAGCGGGCTTTAGGCAACTGCAGGAAGATATCAACATCCAGTCCGGTCTGGTGACTGGCGTGTCCACCGTTAAAACGACCGCCGGCAGGCATCCCCATATCGCCGATCAGCATCGTGCCCAGCCCCAGGTTATGAACCTGGTTTCCCAGTCGCTGAATGAACAGCACCAGATCCGGGTGGCCGAAGTAACGACGCTGGTCGGTACGCATCACCTGATAGGTATCCGATTGCAGCGGAAGTTCCTGCGCGCCCACTATACAGCCGTTGGAAAAGGCGCCGATCGACTGCGCGCTCCCCGCCACCGGATGGGTGATTTTTTGCCACGGTGTGGCGGCCAGACTGGCTCCACTGGCAAGCAGCGCCAGCAGAGCAATTGCGGTTTTTTTCATGTTTACCAGCGTGGAATGGTGGTCGTCACATCCGCATTCTGCGCGCGCTGGCGCAGGAAGTGATCCATCAGCACGATCGCCAGCATCGCCTCTGCGATCGGCACCGCGCGGATCCCCACGCACGGATCGTGACGTCCTTTGGTGATCATCTCAACTTCTTCGCCATCGCGGTTAATCGTGTGGCCCGGCACGGTAATGCTGGAGGTTGGCTTCAGCGCGATGTTGGCAACAATCTGCTGCCCGCTGCTGATCCCGCCCAGGATGCCGCCCGCGTGGTTGCTCTGGAAGCCCGCTTTCGTGATTTCGTCGCGGTTCTGGCTGCCGCGCAGGGATACCACGTCAAAACCGTCGCCAATCTCTACGCCCTTTACCGCGTTGATGCTCATCAGCGCGTGGGCAATGTCGGCGTCAAGACGGTCAAATACCGGTTCGCCCCAGCCTGGCGGAACGCCGTCGGCCACCACGGTCACTTTCGCCCCGATGGAGTCGCCCTCTTTTTTCAGGCCGCGCATCAGTTCGTCCAGCGCGTCCAGCTTGTCGGCATCGGCACAGAAGAACGGGTTTTGCTCGACCAGATCCCAGTCTTTGATCGCCAGCGGAATCTCGCCCATCTGGGTCAGACAGCCGCGGATAACGATGCCAAATTTCTGCTGCAGGTATTTTTTGGCAATGGCGCCAGCCGCCACGCGCATTGCGGTTTCACGGGCGGAAGAGCGTCCGCCGCCGCGATAGTCGCGGAACCCGTACTTTTGTTCGTAGGTATAGTCGGCGTGGCCCGGACGGAAGACGTCTTTGATGGCGCCGTAGTCCTGGGAGCGCTGATCGGTGTTTTCAATCAGCAGACCAATGCTGGTGCCGGTGGTGCGGCCTTCAAAGACGCCGGAGAGAATTTTGACCTGGTCCGGCTCGCGGCGCTGCGTGGTGTAGCGAGAGGTGCCCGGACGACGACGGTCGAGGTCGTGCTGTAAATCGGCTTCGGTCAGTTCGATGCCTGGCGGTACGCCATCAACGATACAGCCCAGCGCCTGCCCGTGTGACTCGCCAAAGGTGGTCACGCGGAATAACTGTCCAATAGTGTTTCCTGCCATCACGGCTCCGATGTTGTTGTTTGTGTTTGAGCGTTGTGAAACGGGCCGAAGCCCGCTGGATTAATCTTTATAGATGCTGAAGTGTTCGCGCGCGTCGAGCAGCTGCGCTTTGGTCAGCATAAAGACGCCGTCACCGCCGTTGTCGAACTCAAGCCAGGTGAACGGCACATCCGGGTACTGCTCTATCAGATGTACCATGCTGTTGCCCACTTCACAAATCAGAACGCCGTCGTCGGTCAGATAATCCGGCGCGCAGGCCAGAATGCGGCGGGTCAGCTTCAGGCCGTCAGAGCCAGACGCCAGACCCAGCTCCGGCTCGTGGCGGTATTCGTTCGGCAGATCGGACATGTCTTCCGCATCGACGTACGGCGGGTTGGTGACGATCAGATCGTACTGCAGCGTCGGCAGATCGCGGAACAGATCGGAGCGAATTGGCGTAACGTGATGGATCAGGCCGTGCTCTTCGATGTTGTGCTCGGTCACGGCCAGCGCGTCGGTGGAGATATCAACCGCGTCCACTTCCGCTTCCGGGAAGGCGTAAGCGCAGGCAATGGCGATACAGCCGCTCCCGGTACACATATCGAGAATGTGCTGCGGCTGATGGCCGATCAGGCCTTCAAAGTGGTTGTTAATCAGCTCGCCAATCGGGGAACGCGGCACCAGCACGCGTTCATCGACATAGAACTCGTGGCCGCAGAACCAGGCTTTGTTGGTCAGATAGGCGACCGGAATACGCTCGTTCACGCGGCGGATCACGCGCTCAACGATGCGGTGTTTTTCGCTGGAGGTCAGGCGCGCGGTGCGCATGTCTTCCGGGATATCCAGCGGCAGGTAGAGGGACGGCAGCACCAGCTGCACGGCTTCATCCCAAGGGTTATCGGTACCGTGACCGTACCAGATATTGGCGGCGCTGAAGCGGCTAACCGACCAGCGCAACATGTCCTGTATGGTATGCAGCTCGTTTACTGCTTCATCGACAAATATTTTATCCACTCTTTCCTCCAGGGCATGCTCGCATAATTTTCGGCGGCTAGTTTGCCATGAAGACGGCGATAAATCAGCAATGACGCGTACCGCTTGAGGTTAAAAAATGCGTTTAGTCGGGTACACTATCGGAAATACGAGATGAGAATGACGAATGAAAAAGAAAACATCGCTCAGTGAGGAGGATCAGGCGCTCTTCCGACAGCTGATGACCGGGACGCGTAAGATCGCGCAGGACACCATTGTCCATCGCCCGCAGCGTAAAAAAATCAGCGAAGTACCGGTCAAACGCCTGCTGCAGGAGCAGGCCGATAACAGCCACTATTTTTCAGATGAATTTCAGCCGCTGCTTAATACGCAAGGGGCTGTTAAGTATGTACGCGAAGACGTCAGCCATTTTGAGCTGAAAAAATTACGCCGCGGGGATTATTCGCCGGAGCTGTTTCTCGATCTCCACGGCTTAACGCAGATGCAGGCGAAACAGGAGTTGGGGGCATTGATCGCCGCCTGCCGTCGCGAACATGTTTTTTGCGCCTGCGTAATGCATGGCCACGGTAAACATATTCTCAAGCAACAGACGCCCCTGTGGCTGGCGCAGCACCCGCACGTGATGGCTTTTCATCAGGCACCGAAAGAGTACGGCGGAGATGCCGCGTTGCTGGTGTTGATTGAAGTGGAAGAGTGGCAACCGCCAGAATTGCCCTGACAGAATGGCGGGAAGCACATTGCACCCCGCCATATCGCACGTCACGTCAGATCGCTTTTGCCATCTTCAGGTTGCACGGACTCATTTGCCAGTTGAAGACACCTTTGCCCGTTTCGTCGAGAGAAACATTGGCAATAGCGGATGTCGTGAACATAGGAGGGGTCTCGCCAGGGCAAAGCTCAGATACCAGATAGCCAACCAGTGGCAGGTGGGAAATGACCAGTGCGGAAGCGACACCTTCATTGCACAGCGCCTGAAGATAAGCGCTGACAAGGCCTACATCGCCACACGGGGTGAGTTCAGGGAGGACATCCACGCTGGATGGTAGGTTCATACACTCCCCTACCACGTCCAGCGTCTGTTCTGCACGCAGGAACGGACTCACCAGAACGCGTTCGATGTCCACTTTTTGACCGTTAAGCCAGGTCGCCATCAGACGAGATTCGTCGCAGCCACAGACGGTCAAAGGACGTACTGAGTCACTGGCGGCATCGAGTGCCGCGTCGCCGTGACGCATGATAAAAACTTGCATATTGCACCGCTTTTGTTAACCAGAATCACCGGCGTTAACTACCCGCGATAAATGCTGAGAGGTAGAAAACCCGATGGCCGGGCATTGTGCCTGATCCATTCGGTGAATGAAACGCTGTTTTTTACCTCAATGGCGTAAGTATAGTCAATCTCTGTTTACAAAATCGCCAGAACAGGTTCCTTCACCTCAGGATTTACCCTTCTTTGACCTCAGCTTACGAGGACAGTTTCCCTTGCTGGCCAAAATGTCTGGCCCCGTTCCGCCATCTGCAATAATTGGTCACACGGTGTAAACCGTGGACCATACTGCGAAGCCAGACGTTGCAGGATTGCAACCACTTCACCCGCGCCGAGCGTATCCATGTAACGGAACGGGCCGCCAAGGAACGGCGGGAAACCAATGCCAAATACCGCACCAATGTCGCCATCGCGCGCGCTCTTGATCGCCTGCTCACCAAAGCAGCGCGCCGCTTCATTGAGCATCATCATCACGCAGCGCTCAGCGCACTGAACGGCGGAGAGTTTTCCCTGACCAGAAGTCGTAATAAGTCCATAAACAGAAGGGTCGACCTGTTTTCTGCTTTTACGCCCTTTCGCGCCGTAAAGATAGAAACCGCGTTCATTTTTTCTGCCTTTGCGATCGTCCTTCAAAATCGCAGAAACAATATTTGCAGGTGGGCTGAAACGATCGCCGTATGCTGCTTCCAGCACTGGTATAATTTTAGTGCCGGTGTCTATTCCCACCTCATCCAAAAGTTGGATTGGGCCTACGGGGAAACCAAACTTTACCAGCGCCTCGTCGACGTACTCGATCTTCTCGCCTTCCGTCAGCAACCGCATGGCTTCATTAATATAGGGAGCCAGAATGCGGTTGACGTAGAAGCCGGCCTTATCTGCTACTACGATCGGCGTTTTCCCCTGCTTCTTCGCAAGTTTGACTACCGTGGCGATGGTTTGCGGACTGGTCGTCGCGTGTGGAATGACTTCCACCAGCGGCATTTTTTCGACCGGGCTAAAGAAGTGCAGCCCAATCACCTGCTCCGGACGCGCGGCTTTCGCCGCGATATCGCCAATCGGTAATGACGACGTATTGGAGGCAAAAATGGTATGCGGAGCACAATGTTGCTCAACGTCTGCCACCATCTGCTGCTTAAGCGCCAGATCTTCAAACACGGCTTCAATCACCAGATCGCGGTGCGCAAAACCGCTGTAATCCGTCGTACCGGAGATCATCGCCAGGGTTTTATCACGCTCGCTTGCTTTGATATGGCGGCGTTTGACCTTTTGATCAAGGTTCTGCCAGCTGTACTGCAGCGCGTGGTTGATCCCCTTAGGGTTAATGTCTTTGATACGTACAGGTAATTTGCCTTTGCTGGCGGTAACAAAAGAGATACCGCCGCCCATGAGCCCCCCACCCAGTACGCCAATGGCACGCAGCGGTGCAGGCTCAGCCTCGCTGCCGGGATCTTTTTTCACGTCTGTGCTGGCGAAGAAGATGCTGCGCAGCGCCTGTGACTGCGGCGTCATCGCCAGTTCGCCGAAGGCTTTGGCCTCCGCGGCATAGCCGCTGCTGCTTCCCTGCGACAGCCCGGTTTCGATCACTTCCAGGATCCGCTTTGCCGCCGGGTAGTTGCCTTTGGTTTTTTGTTCCGTCTTTTTACCCACCATGTTGAACAGAAGCGTTCTTCCCAGCGGACCAGCCAGCACGCGCTCACGGACCGGCAGAGGACGTTTTGCCTGACGCCCTTTCAGCGCAAGCTCGACGGCGGCTTCCAGTAAAATAGACTGCGGCACGACGTCATCGACCAGACCGGCTTTTAGCGCCTGACGGGCGCGCAGCTGTTTACCGGTTAAGATCATCTCCAGCGCCGTGCTGACGCCCACGAGGCGCGGCAGTCGTTGCGTTCCGCCGGAGCCAGGCAGCAGGCCCAGCTGCACTTCCGGCAGGCCCAGGATGGTTTTTGCATCGTCAGTACAAATCCGGCTGTGACATGCCAGCGCCAGCTCAAGCCCGCCGCCCAGACAGGCGCCGTGGATCGCTGCGATAACCGGGATCGGCAGGCTGTTGATCTCCGACATTACCTGCTGGCCCTGACGCGCCAGCTCTTCGGCTTCCAGTGCGTTTTGCGCCCGGTCGATCATGTTGATATCCGCCCCGGCTATAAAGTTGTCGGGTTTGGCTGAGATAAACACCAGGCCGCGAATGGCTTTGTTTTCGCGGATCTGCTTTAGCATCGCGCGCACCTGAACACCAAATTCGGCCTTCAGGGTATTCATCTTTTCATCAGGCACATCAATAGTGATAACGGCCACGTTATCGAGGCGAACCGTCAGATTAAATGCAGATGGCATATCCATTATTCAGCCTCCAGAACCATTGCTGCGCCAAGGCCACCCGCCGCACAGGCGGTAACGAGGCCAAACCCGCCGCCGCGGCGACGGAGTTCATGTAATGTTTGCGTGATCATTCGCGCACCGGTGGCGGCAAACGGATGACCGTAGGCGATAGAACCACCCAGCACGTTGAACTTACTCTGATCCACTTCGCCTGTGGCATGGGCGCGGCCCAGCACATCGCGCGCGAAACGCTCGCTTGCCAGTAGCTGAACGTTTGCCAGAGTCTGCGCGGCAAACGCTTCATGCATATCAATCAGGGTCAAATCAGCCATCGTCAGCCCCGCGCGCTCCAGCGCCAGCGGCGTGGACCATGCCGGACCTAACAACATGTCCTGCCAGACATCAATGGCGGTGAAGGCATAGCTGCGTAAATAGCCCAGGGGAGTGATGCCCAGCTCTTTCGCGCGGGATTCGGTCATAAGGATCACGGCGGCGGCCCCGTCCGTCAGCGGCGTACTGTTCGCCGCCGTCACCGTGCCGTGCTTGCGGTCAAACGCCGGGCGCAGCTTTGTGTAATCCGCCAGCGTCGAGGTGCCGCGAATATTGTTATCTTCCACAAGCGGTTCACGGTAGGGGGGAACATAGGCGGTCATGACCTCATCGGTCAGCTTGCCTTCCGACCAGGCTTTTGCCGCAAGCTGATGTGAACGATGCGCCAGCGCATCCTGCTGCTCACGGGTAATGCCGTAGGTTTTAGCCATCTGCTCGGCGGTATCGCCCATGCGCAGGCCAGTGGAGTATTCCGCTACGGCAGGTGGCACGGGCATCAGATCGCGCAGACGTAAACGCGAGAAGAGTTTGAGTTTCTGACCCGTCGTACGGGCTTTGTTGGCATCGACCAGGATACGCGCCAGCTTTTTACTGACCCCAATCGGCAGCACCGAAGAGGAGTCTGCCCCACCTGCAATTCCGGCGCGAATAGTGCCCGCCATCAGGCTTTCAGCGACGTTAGCCACGGCCTGGAAACTGGTTGCGCAGGCGCGACTGACGCTGTAGGCATCGGTATGCACGTTCATCCCGGTACCGAGTACGATTTCCCGCGCAATATTGGGAGCTTCAGGCATCTGCACGACCTGACCGAACACCAGCTGCTCGATGACCTCAGGCGAAATTTCGCTGCGAGCCAGCATCTCCCCCACTACCATTTTCCCCAGGTCAACGGCCGGTATGCCATGAAACGCCGTTGCCTGACGCGCAAATGGCGTTCGCAATCCACTGACTATGGCAATGCGATCGCCCTGACGGGTAATTAGCGGTAATGCCTGACTCATAACACTCCCCTGTAAAAAATTTTTCGCAAACATAAAGTGGTCTGACCTGATAATAGTCTTAACCATTTTTTTACATTCAGCCAATCGGGGAAACGAAAAAGTGCGAGCTAAAACACAGAGAAGAAAAAGAAAATGCCCCTGTATGACAGAGGCATTTGTGCGGTTTGTTGCCGGGTGCGAAAGGTAAAAGCAAAACGGTAACCCGTCGGTTACCGTTTTTAATGTTTGCGCCCTCTCCCGTGGGAGAGGGTCGGGGTGAGGGCATCAGGCCGCAGAAATTAACGCAGACCCAGCTGGAAAATCAGCGTTTCTGCTTCGCAGGAGAAAACAAAGTCGATGTCCAGCTTCACGCCGCCTTCCACTTCGGTAAAGGTCGACTTGATTTCACACGGATCGGATTCAACATCACGCGCACGCTTGCTCAGCGCGGCCAGGGTCTCTTCCGCTTCGGCACGGTTAGTGAACACACGGCTGTAAGACGCGGTGCAATCGGAGTTGTCCATGATGGTCCCAACATCCATACAGCAGCAAACCGGGGTTTCATCAGCACTGCATTTACTCATAGCTCAATTTCCTCTGTATTCGCGCAGCGCGCGAGATAAACACGATGCTGATATTTTACGCCCCGGCGCGGGCTCTCTCCAGCCGTTAATGGCGCAAAAACGGATAAGTGACCAATATCACACTAAAAAATGATCCAGAACAAAAACCACCCTTTTGGGTGAGTCGCGATGGTCACAATTTTGCCAACCAGATCTCGTTTCGCGAAACATGTTTGAAAATATTAATAAACAAACTTGCAACATTCTGGCTGGTCAGACCTATACTCTGGCCACTGGTCTGATTTGTCTGTCATACCTCAGACCCTACACTTCGCGCTCCTGTTACGGTATGTAACAATTATTGAATAAAAATAACTCAATGAGGTTATGGTCATGAGCCAGAAAACCCTGTTCAACAAGACTGCGCTGGCAGTCGCAGTGGCACTCGTCTCCACTTCCGCCTGGTCAGCGGGCTTTCAGTTAAACGAATTTTCTTCCTCTGGCCTTGGCCGTGCGTATTCCGGGGAAGGCGCTATTGCTGATGATGCGGGTAACGCGAGTCGTAACCCCGCGTTGATCATGATGTTCGATCGTCCGACTTTCTCTGCCGGTGCGGTTTATATCGACCCTGATGTCAACGTTTCTGGTAAGTCGCCTTATACGGGTGCGAGCCTTAAAGCGGACAACATTGCCCCAACAGCATGGATCCCCAACCTGCACTTCGTTGCGCCTATTAACGAACAGTTTGGCTGGGGTGCATCCGTAACGTCTAACTACGGCCTGGCTACCGAGTTCAATAACAACTACCCGGCTGGTGAATACGGCGGTAAAACAGACCTTACTACGCTGAACCTCAACCTGAGCGGTGCGTATCGCCTGAACGATAACTGGAGCTTTGGTCTGGGCTTTGATGCCGTCTACGCCGATGCCAAAATCGAACGTTATTCCGGGGAACAGACTGCACGCCTGCCTAAAAACAGCAATAAAATTGCCAGTCTTGAAGGTGATGAGTGGGGCTATGGCTGGAACGCCGGTATCCTGTACGAGCTGGACAAAAACAACCGTTGGGGCCTGACCTATCGTTCCGAAGTGAAAATTGACTTCGACGGCGATTACAAGAGCGGCATCCTGAAGCCTGTGAACAACCTGGTTCCTGGTGCGGGTACAACCATTCCTTGGGGAACGTCCAACCAGACCGTTCCAGGTTCACTGTCACTGCATTTACCAGAAATGTGGGAAGTGTCCGGTTACAACCGTGTAGCACCGCAATGGGCTATCCACTATAGCCTGGCCTATACCAGCTGGAGCCAGTTCCAGGAGCTGAAAGCGACCGGAACCAATGGCCAGACGCTGTTCTATAAGGACGAAAGCTTCCACGACGCCTATCGTATTGCGTTGGGTACCACCTACTACTACGATAAAAACTGGACTTTCCGCTCCGGTATCGCATTTGACGACAGCCCGGTTCCGGCAGACAAACGTTCCATTTCCATTCCGGATCAGGACCGTTTCTGGTTAAGCGCGGGCGCGACGTATGCGTTCAACGAGAATGCATCCATCGATGCGGGCGTATCTTATATGCACGGTCAGAAAGTGACGTTCCAGGAAGGCCCTTACGAGTTTACCTCTGAAGGTAAAGCCTGGCTGTTCGGTACGAACTTCAACTACGCGTTCTAACCGCGACAGAATCAAAAAAGGTGAGCATTGCTCACCTTTTTTATTTACTCAGAATCGATATCTTTTAGTTCGTTTTCGATCGCCTTCGCGTTTGGATTCTCTTCCGGCTTCAGCTTACCGCCGTTGGCAATAAAGTCATGATTCTGGAAGTACGCTTCACGTACCATAATGTACGGGTCGGAAGACTGGCGCAGCAGGCCATCAGAGTCGAGCAATTGCGCGCGGGTTTCAATCCCTTCTACCGTCCATTTACCCACCGAAAGCGGCCAGGTCAGCCATGACAGAACCGGATACAGCGTATCGACCATATCACCGCCGTCATCACGCACGGTGAAGCTGCCATAGAACGGCAGATGAACGTAAGGGCCGTAACCGACACCATAATGCCCCAGCGTACTACCAAAACGGTGCGGCTGTTCACGCTGCAGTTTCGGGTTCGCCATGCCTGCGACGTCAATAAAGCCGCCCATCCCCAGAATGGAGTTCAGGAAGAAGCGGGTAAAGTGGACCATCCCCTGATAAGGGTCGCCCTGCAGGAAGTAGTTCACCATTACCGCCGGCTCTTCGAGGTTACTGGTAAAGTTACTTAACCCGTTACGCGCGGGCTGTGGAACATAATCGCGCCATGCCACTGCCACCGGGCGAACCACATACGGGTCCAGCACGTTGTAGTTGAAGCTATACATGGAGCGGTTAAATCCTTCGAGAGGATCGGAGCGGCCCGTTTGCTCCCCAGAGCTGGCGCAGCCCACAAGCATCGTCGCGCCCAGCGCAAGCGCCGACAGCCGAAGTTTCATAAATATCTCCCTGTTCAGTATGGCTATCGTTGATTGCCATCCGTAACGGAGCCTGATGCTCCGTCTGTAAACGTGCAAGCGATTGTAACAGCACGTTTACCGATGTCTATGAGCACAATTACGGGCAGTAACCACCGTGACTCTGATCTCAGAATAGCCTGGCTTTTAGAATTCGTTTCGCTGGCAATTTTATAATGCCTTTGAAAGAGATGTATCACCTTTGTTGTCATTGCTGCCAATTTAAGAGCATCCCCACAGGCATCCCGACAAAAGCCGCTACGCTTAACAGAAAGATCAATCTCCGGGAGCATATATGAAAGAAGTGGGCGAAGAAAAAATTGGCGAAAGCAATGAGGAACTTGAAATTGAAAGCGAGGAGAAAGCGCGCGGCGAGAAAATAGAAATTGACGAAGATCGACTCCCTTCCCGCGCGATGGCCATTCACGAGCATATCCGCCAGGACGGTGAAAAAGAGATGGAGCGCGACGCGATGGCTCTCTTCTGGTCAGCCATCGCTGCAGGGCTCTCAATGGGCGCATCTCTGCTTGCGAAAGGGATATTTCATGTGCAGCTGGAGGGCGTACCCGGCGGTTTTTTACTCGAGAACCTCGGTTATACCTTCGGCTTTATTATTGTCATCATGGCCCGCCAGCAGCTATTTACTGAAAACACGGTGACCGCGGTTCTGCCGGTGATGCAAAACCCCACACTCGGGAATTTCGGTTTATTGATTCGGCTCTGGGGCGTGGTCCTGCTGGGAAATATCATTGGCACGGGCATCGCGGCCTGGGCGTTTGAATATATGCCGATATTTGATGAACCCACACGGGATGCGTTTGTAAAAATCGGCATGGATGTAATGAAAAACACGCCGGTCGAGATGTTCTCGAATGCCATCATCTCCGGCTGGATTATCGCCACGATGGTGTGGATGTTCCCTTCAGCAGGCAGCGCCAAAATTGTCGTGATCGTACTGATGACCTGGCTGATTGCGCTGGCGGACACCACGCATATTGTGGTCGGTACCGTTGAAATCCTCTATCTGGTCTTTAACGGTACGCTTCACTGGAGCGATTTCTTCTGGCCGTTTGCCCTTCCGACGCTGGCGGGAAACATCTGCGGCGGAACGTTTATCTTCGCGCTGTTAAGCCACGCCCAAATCCGTAACGACATGTCAAACAAACGCAAAGCTGAGCTTAAGGCACGGGAAAATGATGATAAATCGACAAAAAAATCGACCTGAATGGTGACTCTTTGAGCAGTCAGGCGGCGATGCGCTTAACGCAAAGTGTAAATAAGGCTATACTCGTGCCGTCTCGTCCCCTTAGTTAAATGGATATAACGAGCCCCTCCTAAGGGCTAGTTGCAGGTTCGATTCCTGCAGGGGACACCATTGAGTTATTTCACAACACTTCAGTTCATTTCTAAAACCCAGTAAAACCAGGCCTTTCAGCAACACTCCCTCTTACACAGCTTTCAATTACCTTCATGACATTACAGCACTCTGATGGTATAAGTGATGGTATTCGTCAGTTCGATATCCAGATACCATCAATTACCTCTTGAGGGGTGCCCCTTATGGCTATAAACGAGCTTTCACCCAAACAGATCGAGAATGCCAAACCACAGAATTCCGATTACAAGCTAACGGATGGTGGCAGCCTGTACCTGTTGGTCAAAAAGACCGGTGGCAAATACTGGCGCATGAATTATCGCTTTGCTGGTAAGCAGGCGACATTAGCCCTAGGCGTGTATCCGGATGTTCCACTGACAACAGCACGTAAACGCAGAGATGAAGCCAGACAGCTGCTTGCCGACGGCAGAGATCCGCGTGAAGCAAAAAAAGCTGTAAGCGCTGAACCAACATCGCCGACTTTCGAAGCTATAGCCCGTGAGTGGCACGGCGGAACGATGGGACATCCGGAATGGAAAGAGATCACCCGTAATAAGATATTGAGGGAAATGGAAAACCACATATTTCCTCTCATCGGTAGCAAACCCATCGACAACTTAAAAACACGGGATCTGCTACCCTTGCTTATCAGCATGAACGAACAAGGCATTGGTGCTACTACGGGAAGAGTAAAGACCACGATGAGCAGCGTGTTCCGCTATGCGGTTCAGCGTGGAATTGTCGAGTACAACCCAGCTCATGACCTGAAAGGTGCTTTGACGAGTCCTAAAACTAAACACCGCCCCGCCCTACCTCTGGATCGTCTGCCAGAATTGATGACGAAAACTGCAACGTACACAGGCAGATCTCTCACCAAACTCGCAGTATTACTATCTCTTCATACGTTTGTTCGCTCCAGCGAACTTCGCCACGCTCGCTGGGACGAGATAAATTTTGAAACTGCCATGTGGACAATTCCAGGACAACGAGAGGAAATTGCAGGCGTAAAATTCTCTGAACGTGGGGCTAAAATGGGTAGTGGACATTCAGTCCCTCTGTCTTCGCAGGCAATTGACGTATTGAAATCTATTAAAAGCATCAGTAATCAATACACGCTGATTTTTCCTGGCGATAGCAACCCTTATAAGCCTATGAGTGAGAACACGGTTAACAAAGCGCTTCGTACTATGGGTTATGATACTCAGGCCGATGTTTGTCTACATGGTTTCCGGGCAATGGCCTGCTCGGCTCTTACCGAATCAGGTTTGTGGTCACGAGATGCCGTAGAGCGACAAATGAGCCATCAGGAACGTAATGAGGTACGTGCGGCTTATGTTCATCTGGCGCAGCATATGCAGGAGCGCCGCCGAATGATGCAGTGGTGGTCAGACTATCTTGAAGCAAACTCGGATAAACATGTCGCACCATATGACATGAAGAAATTACGGGTTGTTGGCAGTTAACCGAACAAACTGAGGCTAGCCCGGTCAGGCGAAAAGCAGTAACACCTGCTGCCTGCCTCAGTTTTCATCAGGTGCATATATCGGTGGCGTAATGACTAATAGAATACCCGCTCCTCCAAAAAATCAAGGGGACGCCAGCATCTGGGAAACAAATAATCTGCCAGCGCTGGAATATTGTGATCTTAACCGTGCAGCCAAATTACTCAATTGCAAAGTGGCTGACTTACTCCATTGGGCTGACATTGGGGCGATCGAATTATGTTTAAAATTCAATGCATTTAGAGCATCAATAAAATCTATAGACCTAAACACTAAATATCGAAGCAATCCTAACGACTGGATTAAAGAGAAAATTAATTCAGGATTTTTAAATAAATACACAACGAATAACCACAATCAACTTGGGTTGTTACAACTAATTCCTGAGCCAACAAAACTCAATAATGACGGAAGTATTGAGCAAAACTACTGCATTGAAGATACATTCCCCTCACCTATATGCCATATTTTTGGATTATGGGGACTGATATCAAACCCGTTTGATAATTTATTTTCAGAATTACAATCATCAGAAAAAGTACAAGTGACCGCATTAAATTTACAACTAAAAGCCGCAGATGAAGAATTGACATCAGACTCGATCCGAATACAACCCGTATGGTCTGAATTGTTTGATAGCTTTACTGAATTAGGTAATCCTATTGGACCAGCACCTGATCTATTTGTTATTACTTCATCAGATTTTTTTATCACCAGAAAACATATAGAACAAATTGATCGCTATCGAGGAAAATTAATTCCAAGCTACATAAATGGCGGAGTGCATCATCCAGAATCGGAAGTCCCCATCAAAGAGCATGGGAATGTCGAAGCCTCCGCAGCAAAGAGAGAGGCTGTCTACCAAGCGGCAATTTACTGGTTAAAACATGACCCTTCGGCTTGCAAAGGTAAGCGCGGCGATCTGACTATTGAAGCTTGGGCAGAAAAAATCATCGCTGAAAAAAACAATCCTAAAGCTAAGATTGAGCTAGGAATAGATAAAGTAAAACAATGCCTTAGGATAGCTATGACGGGTAAAAATTAGTATGGGGATAATTTATTCCACAATAAAAACAAAATGCTGCCACTGATACACGCATAATATTCTCTGCAAAATCTACCTGTCGATTACACAAGCAACACAACATGGCAGGTAAGAACACATGACCACAAATTCCTACCCTCAAACCGGGCATGCCCGACCACGAGCTACTGCTGATTTTCTTAAAGTCAGTACCGTCACTCTTTGGCGCTGGGAAACAAGCAAACCCGACTTTCCGAAATCCATTCGTCTTTCTGAGCGTGTCACAGTATACGATGCAGCAGAGATCCGGTCCTGGCTGGAAGCGAAGAAACACAACTAACCCCTGGAGTAAAAACCATGAAATTAAATAATTCTGGCTTAATTGCCAGTGGCCAAACTCACGCTGAAAAAAGTGATCCGCTAATAATCATTTTCAAACACAGGTGCGGTGAATCCGATGCGTAATATCGACATTATCCGCGAAGTGACACACATCGCTGCTGGGCAATGGCAGTCTGTTCTGTCGGCCCTCAGCATCGCAGTATCTGATTCACCACTCAGGCATACTCCCTGCCCCGCGTGCGGAGGAACAGATCGTTTCCGGTTCGACGACAACGGGCGCGGGAACCATATATGCAATCAGTGTGGCGCTGGCGATGGCCTTGACCTGATTAAGAAGGTGAATGACTGCGACACGACAAAGGCCGCACAACTGGTGGCGGAAGTACTGGGTATTGATTACCGGACAACGCAAACCGATCCAAGCGCTGTCATTGAGCGCCGGGCATTACTTGAGACAGAGCGCCTGCAATGTGAGCAGACGCGACAGGAACGGGCCACACAGGACACAGAGCACCGTCGCCTAGCCTTTGCTAGCCGCTATGCTGCGATGTGCCAGAACGTCACGCAGGGCGAATCTGACTATCTGAAATCAAAGGGGCTGAACGGTTTCATCTATCCGCTTCTCACTAATGGCGCGATCCTACTGCCGCTGGTGGATAACACCGGTGCGGTCACCGCCGCACAAACCATTACTTCGAGCGGGGAAAAGCGCCTTCTATTGGATTCAGCCAAACGCGGAGCATTCCACGCCATTAAAGTATCAGAGCAACCGCAGGAAGTGATCCTTGCCGAAGGACTGGCAACGGCCTTATCCGTTCACCTTGTGTGCCCTGACGCGCTGACAGTATGCGCTATTGATGCTGGCAACCTGCTGCCCGTTGCCCAGGTCATGCGCCAGCGGCACCCGGACGCGCAGATCATCATTGCCGCCGATAACGACAACCACGAAGGTGACGCCGAAACCGGAGCCACCAACACCGGTAAGAAGTCCGCAGAGAAAGCCGCTTTATCCGTGGCTGGCTGGGTATCAGTCCCACCGACTGACTGCAAAGCAGACTGGAACGACTACCACCAGCAAAACGGACTGGCAGCCACTACAGCAGCCTTTAACGATTCAATGTACCAGCCGCAGGGGGATAGTGTGAAGCCACAGTTACAGGCCATTGAGGGCAACAAGGATAGCCAGCCAGAGAAAGACCCGTTGAAACCCCACATCGAGAGCCGAAAAGATGGCGTGTTCTGGGTTACGCCGAAGGTTGACAAGGAAAGCGGGGAAATCATCTGCAATGAAAGCTGGCTGGCTTCACCAATGGACGTTATCGGCACCGGGCGTGACGATAAGGATCAGTATCTGATATTGCGCTGGCTGGCCTTTGGTTCCGATGTTTCAACAACCGCCGCAATTCCCCTGGCCGATATCGGGGAGCGTGAAGGCTGGCGCACTATGAAAGCGGGTGGTGTTAACGTCACAACCAAAAGCAGCTTTCGGGAAATTCTGGCTGACTGGTTACAGCGCAGTGGCTCACGTGAGCTATGGCGTGTTGCTCATGCTACTGGCTGGCAATGCGGGGCATACATCATGCCTGACGGGGAGATAATCGGCACGCCAGCACATCCGGTTTTATTCAGCGGTCGCAGTTCTGCTGCTGCCGGTTATACCATCCAGGGCACCACCGCGAGCTGGTGTAATTGTGTGGCGCGGCTGACATACGGCAACTACTCCATGATGACAGCCACCGCCGCCGCACTGGCAGCACCACTAATCGGGCTGGCTGGCGCTGATGGTTTCGGCATTCATTTCTACGAGCAATCGAGCTCAGGCAAGACCACCACGGCGAACGTGGCCAGCAGCTTATACGGTAGCCCGGACTTATTACGCCTGACGTGGTACGGCACCGCGCTGGGGCTGGCAAACGAGGCTGCTGCCCACAATGACGGACTGATGCCACTGGATGAGGTCGGGCAAGGCGCTGACCCGGTAAGCGTGTCTCAGTCTGCCTATGCGCTGTTTAACGGTGTGGGAAAATTGCAGGGGGCAAAGGAAGGCGGCAACCGTGATTTAAAACGCTGGCGCACGGTGGCGATCAGCACTGGGGAAATGGACTTGGATACCTTTATTGCAAGCGCCGGACGCAAGACCAAAGCCGGGCAACTAGTGCGCCTGCTGAATATTCCGCTGAGTAAGGCGGTACGCTTCCACGACCACCAGAACGGCAAACAACACGCTGATGCGCTGAAAGACGCCTACCAGCACCACCACGGCGCAGCGGGCCGAGAGTGGATCAAGTGGCTGGCAGACCATCAGCAGCAGGCCATTGATACCGTGCGCGAGTGCGAAGCCCGCTGGCGCAGTCTTATTCCTGCTGACTATGGGGAACAGGTTCACCGCGTAGGCGCTCGCTTTGCCATTCTGGAAGCAGCGCTGATTCTGGGGAACGTTATCACAGGATGGGATGTGCAAACATGCCGTGACGCGGTACAGCACAGTTACAACGCGTGGCTGCGAGAGTTTGGCACCGGTAACAAAGAGCATCAGCAGATTGTTGAGCAGACAGAAGCATTTCTAAATTCCTTTGGCCTGAGCCGCTTTGCGCCGTTTCCATACTGTTCAACAGACATGCCCATTAAGGATCTGGCTGGATACCGCCAAAAAGGGAGTCACGACGAAAGCCCTATGATTTTTTATACCTTCCCCGGCGCATTTGAAAAAGAGATAGCGCAGAACTTCAATCATAAGCAGTTTGCTGAAGTTCTGAAAAATGCCGGGATGCTGACACCGCCTACAAGCGGGCGTGGCTATCAGCGTAAATCCCCTCGTATCGATGGGCGGCAGTTCAATGTCTATGTGCTCCACTACATGCCGGAGATCAGCCAGCCAGAAGAATGATTTTTTTCATGTGCGTAGTTTTGGTGTCGGTTCAGTTAGTTCAGTTGGTTCAATATGTAAGTATCATTGTTTTTAAAGGATTTTATTGCAGGCATTGAACCAACACTGAACCAACAAATACCTGTTTTGAACCAACAGCATTACTTTGAGTATTTCACCTGGCTGGAAGTGAACCAACATAAAGGGCTACTGAACCAACACAAAATCACCAATGTTGGTTCAGTGAAACCCAGAAGTGACAAGGCCTGCCAGCCCGTGAACCAACTGAACCGACTGAACCGACACAATTTCTGTTTATATACAAAAAAATTGGCAGGTGTCCCACATTAGGAAATTGCCATAAATAAACTAATAATTCGGCGAGGAAATAATGACAGCACAAATTTCAGCATACGGGCGGCTGGTGGCAGATCCCCAGTCCCGCACCACCAGCAACGATAACAAATTCTCAGGTGAATGCTACACAATGAAAATGCAGTTTCACATAGTTCTTTACGCCATCTGGGCCGCGATAAATGAGGCTTTATATAATTCGACCAACGCACCACCAAGAGCGCTATTCACCCCGTAAAACCGCCAGTAGCTTAATTTAGATACTTCCTCCCAAGCACGATCGTCAAGCCTGTTCGGGTTCACCTTCATCCCCTTATAGCTGCGGCCCTCACGCGCAGCCATTTTCATCATGAATGTTATCTGTGCAATGGTGCCGTTTTTACAGAAATCCTCTGCTGTTAGCCTTGAGCCATCATATTGCACGAAGGCATCGGAGATCTGCTGCTGCATAAAGTCCATTTTAATCGGGCATTCTTTGGCCTTTGAAGCTGGTACCTGTGGCTTAGTTACTTTGTACTCAGGAAACCCCCTTTGAATTTGCTGCCCGTCAGCCAGTGCGCTGGCGCTGGATGCGATCAGTAGCACAGCAATCATAATTTTTTTCATGCGTAAGCCCTCCGTAATACATGCTTGTAATAAACAATTCATGCCACCTCGCCTGCATTCCAAGTAATATTGAACAATCATATTTCAATATATACTCTCGAACGTCTGCAGTTGTATTGGTCGCTTTATTAACTAAAATTAAAAAAAATGACCGAACCATCAAATTTATATGTTGAATGCTTCATGCCATGTTCATCATATCGAGTACGCGATTTATAATAGCCTGCATCGAATAGCATGAAATTAATCTCTAAAAACATCATATCGTTTGTGTCGATCAATTATAATAATCTTGATAGATAAAACCTATTAAATCAAAACTATCGATCGTCATATAACGCATTAACATTGGCATTTCCCTTTTGGATGGTATGATTTCTTGAGCGGTGCAACCTGACATTCCAGCATGGCTAACAACCTATTCAAGTGCTTTTAGTGAAACTTAAACATGGTCAGGCCAAGCTATACATCAGAGTGCACTTTTTATCGAGATAAGCACGCATATATAGACTGAATTAAAACAGTAAAAACAAACCAAAGGACAGAACAATGAAAATAACAAAACGGCATTCATCCTTAGGAGTAACGAAATGAAAAATAGCCTGTGGGAAAAATATGGTGAGCTACTGGAGCGACAACCTGAATTATTTAATCTAGAACAAATAACCATTAATCTGAAAGAACTTCAGGAATATATAGCAAATGGAAACTCAGCAGCCTATGAGCTATTTGATGCTTTTGAAGTCATCCGGCAGGATGAAGTCGAGCAAGAGATGGGGTTTCGCGCTGTCCCACGAGTGTTTCTTACCCAGTTAATTCTTCTGAGTAACGAATATTGTGCATTCCGGAGTTCATTAATCAATGATGAAATCGACTAATACTCCATAGGGCAAAAAAACAATAACCCTCTGAGCTTATCTGTCAAAATTTGGTTGATGTTCACTATTGCGCAGAGGGTGGGTTATCTAGTCATCAAAAAAGCATAAGGTGAATGTTCAATTTCATCTATCACATCAAATTTGATGCGACAGATAAAATATCAGTCAGAGGAAAATCACACGATCGAAGATATGAAGAATCACTCACTTCAGCCTGAAATAAAAAACAACGAAACCACTATATGCATCCCATTAAAAAAAGCATACCGCGCAAAATGAGATTAACTGATAACTTACCAACCTTAAAGCCAAGCAGGCTGTGGTTTACCGGACTGTCATTAGTTACGAGCTTATACGGGAGACTGGTTCCATCAGCTCAATCCAGGATATAATCAGTACCCTGAAATTGTCTGCCTGTTGACCTTCAAAACAAGTGGGATAGTCGAGGGATGTGCAGAATGAGAAATGTCTCGCTGGCATCCTTGCCGGGGAATTAGAACGACATCATGAAGCTTTATGGCACGCTCATATCAAAGATGTATTCATGACAACTCTTGCTACTAAAAACCCATCTGCTCCCAGTTATCTTTCCAGCCAGCAATGCGTTTTACTGATATAGCGTGATGAGTTGATTCATCGTTTTGAGCACGGTGTCCGCCATGTTTATCCAGATAATCCAGATGTGCCTGATGAATGTCATTTCTAATCCAGGAGAATGGCGTGATATAGAACGCATTGGGCTCTCGGCCGGCTTTGTTGAATAAATCGAACTTTTGCTGAGTTGAAGGATCAGATCACGTATCTTCCCGACAACGCAGACCGTTCCGTGGCAAAGCAAAAGTTCAAAATCACCAACTGGCCCACCT